>CBDUKK010000009.1:0-14522 GCA_965367795.1 uncultured Gammaproteobacteria bacterium | reverse complement strand
TCGATGTACTGGTCTGGTATCACATCGCCTGGCTCGGCCACGCCCTGAAGCAGACCAGGACCTCGGAGATGCTGATCAAGAAAGCGCAGCTGTTTGATAAAGATGATTGTCGGGCACTGCTGCAACTCATGTATGACTGTATCTCAAGCCTGATCCCGCGCTACCGCAAACTTGCGGAAGACGGGCAGATTGAGCTTTCCATGACGCCTTACGGGCATCCCATCGTCCCGCTGTTGAATGATATGGAGAACATGCGTTGTGCCCAGCCCGAAGCACCTGCACCTTCATATGATAACTATCCGGGTGGAGGAGAGCGCTCTCGCTGGCATATCCAGCGTGGCCTGGATTGTTTTGAACACTATTTCGGTATGCGGCCAAAAGGTATCTGGTTGTCTGAAGGTGCGATCTCGGAAGATGCTATTTCGATGATCGAAGAGTTTGATTTCAAATGGACTGCCTCCGGCGAAGGTGTCTGGCGAAACAGTATGAACCTCAGTAAACATGACCCGGAAAAAGTTCACAGTAAACGGGCGCTGTTCCATCCTTATGTATTGAACGACCATGAGACAAAGCTGTACTTCCGCGATGATGGTCTGTCAGATATGGTCGGCTTCGAGTATAGCAAGATGAACTCGGTGGATGCCGCGAATGACCTGGTGCATAACCTGGAGAACATCGCAGACTTCCTCGGTAACAGCGCAGACCGACACGTGGTACCCGTTATACTCGATGGTGAGAACGCCTGGGAATACTACCCGCACAACGGTTATTATTTCTTGAATCATCTATACAAACGCCTGTCTGAACACAAGCTGGTGAATGCGACCACTTTTTCAAAGCTGAAAAAGAAAATCAAAACCCATAAACTCGAAAAGTTATGTGCGGGCAGCTGGGTCTATGGTTCATTTTCGACCTGGATAGGCGAGGTCGATAAAAACCGTGCATGGGACCGGCTGGTCGAAGCAAAGCAGGCTTACGATGACACTATCACCGCCGCTGTGCTGGATGAGGACGAAGTCGAGAAGGCCACTCGTCAGCTGGCCGTCTGTGAGGGTTCCGACTGGTTCTGGTGGTTCGGTGAAAAGAATTCATCGGAGAGCGTAAACGATTTTGATCAGCTGTTCCGAGCCCAGCTTAAAAACCTTTACAAGCTGCTCAAGCTCGAAGCGCCTGCTAACCTGGAAGAAGCGCTTTCCAAAGGTGGTGGTAATGCTGAGAATGCTGGCACCATGGTAAGAAACATCGGATAATTAATGGCTTCACCAGACCTTCAGAAAAGACGTGCAGGGATCTTGCTGCATCCCACCTCATTGCCTTCAGGTGAACTGGATAGTGATGTAGAACGCTGGCTGCAGATGATGACAGAAACGGGCTTCAGTGTCTGGCAGGTGTTGCCCCTGGGTGAGCCGCACGACGGCTTATCGCCTTATCAGTGCACCTCTGCATTTGCCTTCAATCCAGCATTGCTGTCTGACATCCCTGACATCATAGAGGGCGAAAAAGGCTACCACGAATTCTGTAACAAGCAGCAATACTGGCTGGATGATTACGTGCTGTTCAAAGTGTTAAAACAGCATTTTGAAGACAGGCCCTGGGTCGAGTGGCCCGAACCATGGAAACAAAGAGAAAGTAAAACACTGCAGAAGTCATGTGAAGAACATGTAGATGATATAACTGCACTGAAATGGCAGCAGTACCAGTTGCATAATCGCTGGCATGAGATCAGAGATAAAGCCACCGAGAGGGATATATTGCTGTTCGGTGACATGCCTATTTTTGTCGCTCATGACAGTGCCGATGTCTGGGCGCATCCGGAATGGTTCGTACTCGACGCAGACGGTCACATGACAGTTGTAACGGGCGTGCCACCTGATTATTTTTCAGAGACGGGGCAGCGCTGGGGCAACCCACATTATCATTGGGGCAACATGCGTGATGATGGCTTCTCATGGTGGAAGTCGAGGATCATGCATCATCTCGAACTGTTCGACCTGGTACGCATCGATCATTTCAGGGGCATGGTGTCGGCATGGGTGATCGATGCCTCATGCGAGACAGCGGTGGATGGCCACTGGCAGGACACCCCGGGTGATGAGTTATTATCTTTGCTGGCGGCGAGCATGGAAGAGTCTGCTGGTCAGCTGCCATTCGTCGCTGAAGACCTTGGCATCATTACCCCCGAGGTGACCGCGTTGCGCAAGAAGTACCATCTGCCCGGTATGTCGATACTGCAGTTCGGCTTCGATGCCTTTGAAGATAATCCACACAAGCCGCAAAATATCACTGAAGATACCATCGTGTACACGGGTACTCATGATAACGATACCACCAAAGGCTGGTTTAACAGCCTCGACGTTGACACTAAAAACCACGTTTTACATACACTCAACCTGCCTGAGATTGACGAATCTATCGCAGATCGCGTTATTACCGGCGAGCCGGTTGAGGACGATAAAGAGACAGACCGACTCAGTTGCTGGTATGACAACATCGATATTGCAGATATCGTGGTCGAAAGGATGATCGATAATGCCATGCACTCGAATGCGATCATCTGCATAATACCGATACAGGATTGCCTGCACCTCGGTTCGGATGCACGGATGAATACGCCAGGTACTATAAATGGAAACTGGCAGTGGCGTTTCCAGTGGTCGCAGATCGAATCTGGCCATGATAACGCACGGATAAACAAGATGCGGTTGCGTAATGAGCATACACAGAGGTTCATCGAACCGGATAGTTAAAATAACAGCAGCTGCAAGTTCATTGCTAGCTGCATAATCAGACTTGAAAATAATAAAATGGTTGAAGCATTAACAAGAATACAACATGGCTGGCATCATGACCCTTTCGAATGGCTGGGTGTACATCCCGGTCGTCCGGGATACGTGGTGCGAGCTTTCATGCCCTCAGCAGAGAGTGTCGAACTCGATGGTGTCGGCCCGATGTCCCGTTATGAAGGTACCGATACCTTCGAGATAAACATCAGTAAAGCACAGAAGGATGATCTGCCGCAGCATTACCGTCTCAACTGGGTCGAAAAAGGCAGTGATGAACCACACACTGTGGTTTCACCTTACAGCTTTCAACCGGTTCTCAGTGACTTTGATCTCAGCCTGTTCTCCGCAGGCACACACCTGCATATCTACCGTTTCCTCGGTGCACGCCTGAAGCTTATCGATGGCATAGAAGGCTGCCTGTTCGCGGTCTGGGCACCAAACGTTAAACGTGTCAGCGTGGTCGGTGATTTCAACGGCTGGCATGGCCTGCGCCATCCGATGCGTAATCGTGGTGGTTCCGGCGTATGGGAACTCTTCATACCGGGGCTGCAGGCATCGGATAACTACAAGTTTGAGATCCGCACGCACAACGATGAGATACTGCAAAAAACAGATCCATATGCACGCTCGATGGCTGTACGCCCGGATACCACCAGCAAGATAGCGGGTGACGATAACTATGAGTGGAAAGACGGTGAATGGCTGAAACGGCGTCAGCAGTGGAAGTGGCTGAATGAACCGATGTCCATCTATGAGGTGCATTCCGGTTCCTGGCGGCGCCATGAAGATGGAACATTCCTGAGTTATACGGAGCTTGCCGAGCAGCTCATCCCCTACGTCAAAAAGCTGGGTTATACCCATATCGAGTTTCTGCCCTTTACCGAACATCCGCTTGATGAGTCCTGGGGTTACCAGGTCAGCGGATATTACTCGCCGACATCGAGACATGGCAGTGCGGATGAGTTACGTTACCTTATCGATACCGCACACCAGAACGACATCGGTGTCATACTCGACTGGGTACCGGCACATTTTCCGCGTGACGAGTTTGCTCTGGCAAGATTTACCGGTGAAGCCTGTTACGAATACGGTGACCCGAACAAGGGCGAGCATCTCGACTGGGGTACCCTGATATTTAATTACAGCCGTAACGAAGTACGAAATTTCCTGGTCGCCAATGCGGTGTTCTGGATAGAGGAATTTCATATCGATGGCCTGCGCGTCGATGCTGTGGCATCCATGCTGTACCTCGACTATTCGCGCGAACATGGCCAGTGGTCACCGAATGCTTATGGCGGTCGCGAGCACCTCGAAGCCATCGATTTCCTGAAGAACCTGAACAACGTGGTACATGCTGAATTTCCCGGCGTGGTAACGCTGGCAGAAGAGAGTACCGACTGGCCGATGGTGTCGCGTCCGACCGATGGCGGCGGTCTCGGCTTCTCCATGAAATGGAACATGGGCTGGATGCACGATACCCTCAACTACGCTCAGACCGATCCGCTGTATCGGAAATTCCATCAGAACCAGCTGACCTTCAGCCAGCTCTATGCCTACAGTGAGAACTTCGTGCTGCCATTGTCTCATGATGAAGTCGTGCATATGAAACGCAGCATGCTAGACAAGATGCCTGGTGATGTATGGCAGAAGTTTGCCAACCTGCGCGTCGTTTATGCATATCATTACGCGCACCCGGGCAAGAAGCTGTTGTTCATGGGCGGCGAATTCGGCCAATGGGAAGAGTGGAGTGAAGGCCGACAGCTGGACTGGGAGATAGCAGGCATGGACAAACATGCCGGTATGTACAACATGATCTGTGATCTGAACGCGCATTATCGTGATAATCCTGCTCTGCATGCCTACGATTTTGATGTCCAGGGCTTCCAGTGGGTAAGCTGTGACGATGTCAATAATTCGGTGCTGGCATTCATCCGCCGCTCAGATTATGAAGCGGTTATCTGTGTGTTTAATTTCACGCCGAACACACTGCAGAATTACACTATCGGTGTCCCGGAAGCAGGCACATATGAAGAGATATTTAATTCAGATACTGCCTGGTATGGCGGCTCGGATGTCATTAACTCCGGCAAGATGCAGAGCATCGAACAGAAAGAGCATGGCTTTGATCATGCCCTGACGATTACCATACCGCCATTAGCGGGGATCTTTATACAGAAGGAGAAAGTGTGAATATTCTGTTTGCCGCGAGTGAGGCATTCCCTTTTATAAAAACCGGTGGCCTGGGCGACGTAGTGCACAGTCTGCCTATCGCACTGAATGAGCTGGGAGAAGACGTACGGCTGGTACTGCCGGCATATCGTGATGTGCTGGCCTCTGTAGACTCATTGAAAGAACTCGGCTACTGGGACCTGCCCGGTGCCGGTGTTACCCATCGCGTGCGTGTGCTGCAGGCGCATCATGAAGGTTTCGGTGACTACCTGTACCTGATCGATGTGCCATCGCTGTTCGACAGGGCCGGTAATCCGTACGTGCATTCAGATGGTTTTAACTGGCCCGATAATGCCGAACGATTTACCGTATTCAGCCGTGCAGTGGCGCAGCTGGCAAAAGGTATACCCGGAACAGACTGGGTGCCCGATGTTGTGCACAGCCATGACTGGCAGACTGGACTGGTCTCCGCTTTCGTCAGCACGTTTCATCCACGGCCAAAGACAGTGTTCACTATCCACAACATGGCTTACGACGGACATTTTTCATACGGCGATTTCACTTCACTCGCGCTGCCACCCGAATGGTGGTCTGCTGATTATGTCGAGTTCTATGGTGGTTTTTCGATGTTGAAGGCGGGCATGGTATTTTCTGACCAGGTCACGACTGTGAGCCCGACCTATGCCAGGGAGATATGCACGCCCGAATATGGTTACCGATTCGAAGGTGTGTTGCAGAGTCTCGGAGATAAGCTCAGTGGCATCCTCAATGGCATCGATCTTGAGACATGGAATCCGGAAACAGATAGCTACCTGGTGAAAAACTATAGCGTCACAAACCCAAAGATGAAGAAGCACTGGGTCGCTGGTAAACAGGCAAATAAAAAGGCATTGTTGAAAAATGTGGGCTTACCGCATGACGACCTGGTAGAAGGTAAGAAGCCAGTGCTCGGTTTTATCAGCAGGCTGGTAGAGCAGAAAGGGGTGGACCTGATCATATCGATGTTGCCTGAACTGTTCAGCACCACGGATGCGATGGTGGTGATACTGGGTTCCGGTCATATGTCGTATGAGACTGAACTATTATCACTGGCCGAGCAATATCCATCCAGGCTGCATGTCCATATCGGTTACTCCGAGCTCCTCGCTCACCAGATCGAAGCGGGCTGTGATCTCTTCCTGATGCCATCACGTTTTGAGCCCTGTGGCCTGAACCAGATGTATAGCCTGAGATACGGTACGCCGCCTGTGGTAAATTTCACCGGTGGACTGGCAGATACGGTGACCGATGCCAGCGTGATGGCATTGCAGGAAGGAACAGCAAACGGTTTCGTGTTTCATGACGTCAATGCTGATGCCCTGTTATCAGCGCTCAACCGCGCACTGGTGATATATAGACAACCTGAACAATGGAAACAGATGTGCGAGACTGCCATGCATGAAGAGCTGGGCTGGGAGGCGAGTGCTAAAAAATACCAGGAACTGTACAATAGGTGATGTGCCCGCATCCCGTTACTGGGGTATGAAGTGTGACAGCAGCGCCGGGTAAGATTACAATGTTCACTGCAGTATTGTCGCTGTCATTCCATACGCCAACGAAGGCCTCGGTAAAAACTTAACCTGCTATCAATCGTGTGGCCCTGTCGCACCTGGATACATTACGTAAAGAGATTAATCATGGCAAAGAAGAACTGGGTAGATACAAGTAAAATTCCTGAGATGGAGCCGCTTCAGGCTGATAGTCGATCGTTGTCAGAAGGTTTCCATCGTTATCTGAGAAACCATCTCGGTCATTTTTTAAGCTGCGTGCCATACTATATCTACGAGGCCATGTCGCTGACTATTCGTGATCGTATCATGGCCCGCTGGAGCAGCACATGGCAGCGCCATAAGCAGCCGGGTGTGCGCAAAGCGTATTACATGTCGCTGGAGTTTCTCATCGGGCGGGCACTTGGTAACCACCTGTTGAACCTGGATATCGAAAAAGAAACACGTGAAGCACTCAATAACTTTTCGGTCGATCTCGAAGACCTGATGGAAGAAGAGCCCGATGCCGGTCTGGGTAACGGCGGTCTCGGCAGACTTGCTGCCTGTTTTATGGATAGCTGCGCAACACTGGAACTGCCGGTGATCGGTTATGGTATCCGCTATGAGTACGGGATGTTCCGCCAGAGTATACAGGAGGGTTACCAGGTCGAAGAACCCGACCACTGGTTACGTGACGGAAATCCCTGGGAAGTGTCTCGTCCTGAATACGAGCAGACCATACACTTCGGTGGTCGTACCGAGCATTTCAGAGACCCGAAAGGTATCCACCGGGTACGCTGGGTCGATACCAATGATGTCATCGCCATCCCATATGATATGCCGATCTCCGGCTACTGCAACGAGACCATCAATACGCTTCGCCTGTGGAAAGCAACATCGACCAATGTATTTAATCTCGATGAATTTAATGCAGGCAGTTACTCAGACGCGGTAGAAGCAAAGAATGATGCAGAACATATTTCGATGGTGCTATACCCGAACGATGCCAGTGAGAACGGTAAGGAACTGCGGCTGCGTCAGCAATACTTCCTCGCCTCCGCGAGCATCAAGGATGTGATCAGGCTATGGGAGGAGAATGATATTCCTGATTACTCGCGCTTTGACGAGTTTAACGTTTTCCAGATGAATGATACGCACCCGACGATCGCGGTGGCAGAACTGATGCGCATACTGCTGGACGAAAAACACCTGGAGTGGGACCAGGCCTGGGCTATCACCACGAAATCGATGGCATACACCAATCACACCCTGTTACCAGAAGCACTGGAGCGCTGGTCAGTTTCCCTCATGGAGCGGTTGCTGCCACGCCTGATGGAGATCATCTACCAGATCAATAAACTGTTCCTGCACGATGTTGCTCTGAAGTGGCCGGGAGACAGCGATCGCCAGGCCAGGATGTCGATCATCGAAGAGAGCGATCATAAGCAGGTACGGATGGCATACCTCGCAATCGTCGGCAGCTTTTCTGTGAACGGTGTGGCCAAGTTGCACTCCGAACTTCTGTGTGAAGGTCTGTTCAAAGACTTTTATGAGTTGTGGCCAGAGAAATTTAACAACAAGACTAACGGTGTTACACCGCGGCGCTGGATCGCACGTGCTAACCCCAGGATGACACAGCTGATAACAGAACAGATCGGCTATGAATGGGTATCTGACCTCAGCCACATCCATTACCTTAAAGATTGTGCACTGCCTGAAAACTCGGAGTTCCACCAGAAGTGGTTCGATATAAAACAGGAAAACAAGGCCCGGCTGGCCAATCTGGTGCTGGATGCAACCGGTGTCGAGTTTGATCCGAAGGCGATGTTCGATGTGCAGGTGAAACGTATCCACGAATACAAACGCCAGCTGCTCAACGTGCTGCACGTCATCCATCTCTACATCCGCATAAAGAACGGAGACACCAGGGACTGGACACCGCGTAACGTACTGATCGGCGGCAAGGCGGCGCCGGGATACCATATGGCGAAACTGTTGATAAAACTGGTCAATAACGTGGCAGATATCATCAATAGTGATCCGGACGTGAACTCGAAATTAAAACTGGCGTTCCTGCCAAACTACAATGTTTCAGCGATGGAGATTATCGCCCCCGGCACAGACCTGTCAGAGCAGATTTCGACAGCAGGTAAAGAAGCATCAGGCACCGGAAATATGAAGTTCATGATGAACGGTGCCTTGACCATCGGCACTTATGATGGCGCCAATATCGAGATACTCGAACATGTCGGAGAAGATAATTTCTTCCTGTTCGGCCTCAACGCCGACCAGGTCGCCGAGATGCAGCAGCACTATAACCCGCAGAGTTTTATCGATGATGATCCTGATCTGCAGGCGGTGATGTCACTGCTGGAGAGTGGTCACTTCAACCTGTTCGAGCCCGATATCTTCCACGATATCATCGCATCGATCCGCAGTCCGCATGACCCCTGGCTGACACTTGCTGATTTCCGCAGTTTCGTCGATGCACAGAAACAGGCCGCTGCATGTTATCGAGACCGCGAAGCATGGATAAGCAAGAGCATAATGAACACCGCCAGCAGCGGATACTTTTCGACCGACCGAACCATGAAGGAATACAACCAGGAGATCTGGAAGCTTTAAGTCTCTACATAATCAAACCTGATGAGTGACGCTGTTTCCGGTCAATGCTGGCTTGCGACGAACTGCAGATAAAGCGTGCCACCTGCCCGGCACCATGAATGATCATCGATGGAGCGGTAAGCGTAAGCCTGGTGTAACAAAACGATAGTGACGAAGGGATGTCTGGAAAAGTATTTCTGTCAGTCCGACGAGGTAAAGTACACCGAGATACGGAATAATTCATTCGCGTAAAAAGCTGGAATACTGGCATAATCCGTAATGCGTGCGTGAATTCGCAACTGAAAATACTATTAGAGACTCTGACATGAAATTAGTTATAACAGGCATCGAGAACAACGGAGGCAGGCAATGTTAACCGCTGACCAGGAGATCGACACAGCCGACCCCACCAATATCGTTATCTTCGGTGCTGCGGGCGACCTGTCTAAACGTAAACTCATGCCGGCACTGATGCGTATGCTGTGCTGTGGCCTGGTCCACGATGACAGCCGCATACTCGGTGTATTGAGAAACCGCAGCAAAGAAGAGTGGATAGCGCAGCTGCGTGAAGGCTTTGAAAAATACTCGCCCGATATCGAAATCAATGATGACAAGTGGCAGCACTTTGCATCACACCTTGATATCGTCGAAGGCACCCTCGATGATGATGCGACTTACCAGCGTCTCGATGAAACAATGCAGACGCTCGATGGTAAAAAAAATGCGATGTTCTATTGCGCCATCCCGCCGAGCTGGTATGGCGTGGTCGCACAGGGCCTGCACAAAGCCGGACTCACAGGCGAAGAACAGGGTTACCGCCGCCTGGTCATCGAGAAACCTTTCGGTAAAGATCTGGAAACAGCCTCGGCACTGAACAAGGAGCTGCAATCCGTATTCGATGAGAAGCAGATCTATCGTATCGATCATTACCTTGGTAAAGAAAGCGTGCAGAACCTGCTGGTCTACCGTTTCGCCAACAGCATCATGGAGCCGTTATGGAACCGGAACTATATCGACCATATCCAGATATCGACATCAGAGACCCTCGGCATCGAGTACCGCGCAAACTATTACGATAAGTCCGGCGCATTACGTGACATGATCCAGAGCCACCTGATGCAGATGATGACGTTGGTCGCCATGGAGCCGCCGGTCGAATATACCGCAGATGCCGTGCGCGATGAAAAGATAAAAGTGCTACACGCCATACGCAGCATCGAACCCGATCAGATAAAGCTACAGACGGTCTCTGCACAATACGCCTCCGGCAGCATCGATGGTGAAGACGTGAAAGCATACGTCTCTGAAGAGAACGTATCACCTGACTCGACGACAGAAACCTTTGCAGCGGTGCGTTTCTATATCGATAACTGGCGCTGGCAGGGTGTTCCGTTCATCCTCTGGTCGGGCAAACGCCTGAAGACAAAAGCGGCAGAGGTGATGATCCGTTTTCGCAAACCGCCATTCAACCTCTTCGATAGCCATGCTTCCGTCCCTGCTGCCAATGCCCTGGTATTTCGACTGCAACCAGAGGGTGGTGTCGTGCTGAGACTGAATGCCAAGAAACCGGGTCTTACCACAGATAACGAAGAGATGATCATGCGTGCACCTTATGCTGACGATGCCGAAGAAGTAGCAGATGCCTACGAGATCCTGATGCATGACGTACTCACCGGTGACGGTACGCTGTTCTCACGTGCCGATGAAGTTGAAACATCCTGGGAGATCGTCGAACCGATCCTCGATGCGTGGGAAAACCGTGTCTCTATCGAACGCTACCATGCCGGCACCTGGGATATTCCGGCGATGGATGAACTGACTAAAGACTGTGTCGGCGGCTGGCATAAACCGTCACTTCAAAAATAACTCTCAGGAGTAACCAGCATGGATAGTTTTGAAACGGATGAGTCCGGGTCGGCATGCTTTACGCCAGAAAACACCCGGGTGTTTTCAGATTCAGAAACCGTCGCACAGGCAGCAGCAGATTATGTTTTTGAAAAGATAAAAACCTGTGTTGCAGAAAAAGGACAGTGCCACGTGGTGCTGCCTGGCGGCACGACACCTGCACGCTGTCTGCAACTGCTGGCAGAAAAACCGCTTCCATGGAATCAAATCCACTGGTACCCGGGAGACGAGCGCTGTTACCCGGTAGGCCATGCGGAACGTAACGACACCATGATCCTCGATAAATTATTTGCGAATCAGCCAGGCGCAGAAAAAAACTTTCACCCGATGCCTGCAGAGCTCGGACCCGAGCAGGGTGCAGCAAACTATTCTTTGATACTCGATGCGACAGGCGGTATGGATATCGTCGTGCTGGGTATGGGCGAAGATGGACACACCGCAAGCCTGTTCCCGGGGAATATTGCGCTACAGAACGAGGCTAATGCGATACCAGTATACAATTCACCAAAGCCACCGGATGAGCGCATATCGATAGGATTAAGCATGTTGAAAAATGCCGCTGAATCTATTGTTATAGCGACCGGTGAAGGCAAGCGTGATGCATTGAAAAAAATAGGCGAGGGTGAGATGTTACCTGTCGTATTGATACAACCTGATGTCTGGTTTGTAGACCAGGGTGCTGTTGGGATTTAGTTCATGCAGTAAAACCATGATAGTTAAAGGGGTGCTTCAGTCAGTATTCTTGATATCTTGATTCATTGTATAAATGAGAGTAAAACATAATTTTTCCAAGCTATTCATGAAAAAAGCAGACACGCCAAATTACACGAAGAACTTACCAAGGGAGAAGTCCATGAGACAACTATTCAGCCTGCTGTTCATCCTGACACTCTTGCCAGGCATGCCAGCCACCGCCCAGGAGAGCGACAAACCCAATGTCATACTCATCGTCTCTGACGATACCGGCTACGGCGATCTCGGCCCCTATGGTGGTGGTGAAGGGCGCGGCATGCCTACGCCGAATATCGACCGTTTGGCGAGCGAGGGGATGACGATGTTTTCGTTCTACGCTCAGCCGAGCTGCACACCCGGCCGGGCGGCGATGCAGACCGGGCGTATCCCAAACCGTAGCGGTATGACCACCGTGGCCTTTCAGGGTCAGGGCGGCGGACTGCCCGCCGCGGAGTGGACTCTGGCCTCGGTGCTCAAGACCGCGGGCTACAACACCTTCTTCACCGGCAAGTGGCACCTCGGCGAGGACGACTATGCGCTACCTAACGCCCAGGGCTACGACGAGATGAAGTACGCCGGCCTCTACCACCTCAACGCCTATACCTATGCGGACCCGACGTGGTTCCCCGACATGAGTCCGGAGTTGCGTGCCATGTTCGCCAAGGTAACAAAGGGTGCTATGTCAGGTAAAGCAGGCGAAAAGCCAAAAGAGGAATTCAAGATCAACGGCCAGTATGTGGACACACCTGATGCAAGTACAGCTGACTACCCGAATGGCGTCGTTGGCATTCCATACTTCGACGGCTACGTAGAGAAGGCGTCCATCGACTATCTCGATAAAGCATCGAAGTCGAAGAAACCGTTCTTCATGAACATCAATTTCATGAAAGTGCACCAGCCGAACATGCCGCACCCTGACTACGAACACAAATCTCTTTCGAAGAGCAAGTACGCGGATTCGGTCTTGGAGCTGGATTCCCGTATCGGGCGGATCATGGACAAGGTGCGTGAGCTCGGTCTCGACAAGAACACCATCGTCTTCTACACCACCGACAATGGCGCCTGGCAGGACGTCTACCCGGACGCCGGCTACACACCGTTCCGCGGCACCAAGGGTACCGTGCGTGAGGGTGGTAACCGGGTTCCGGCGATCGCCTGGATGCCAGGCAAGATCAAGGCTGGCGTGAAAAACCACGACATCCTCGGCGGCCTTGACCTGATGGCTACGTTCGCCTCCGTTGCCGGTGTGGAGCTGCCGAAAAAGGACCGCGAGGGTAAGCCCATCATCTTCGATAGCTACGACATGTCGCCAGTCCTGTTCGGCACCGGCAAGAGTGAGCGCAACGAGTGGTTCTACTTCACCGAGAATGAGCTAACACCCGGCGCTGCACGTGTCGGGAACTACAAGGCCGTGTTCAATCTGCGCGGCGACAACGGCCAGGCAACTGGCGGCCTCGCAGTGGATAGCAATCTTGGCTGGAAGGGACCGGAGTCGTATGTCGCCGGCGTGCCTCAGGTCTTCGACCTCTGGCAGGATCCGCAGGAGCGCTACGATATCTTCATGAACAACTACACAGAGCGAACCTGGACACTGGTGACGATCAGCGAGGCGATCAAGAAGAAGATGGAAACCTACGTGAACTACCCGCCACGACCGGTGCAGAGTGCAGCTTACACGGGCCCAGTCACGCTCAGCTCCTATTTCCGCTTCCTGCACATCCGTGAGCAGCTCGAGAAGGAAGGCGTCAAGATTCCGATTCCCACCGGAAATTAGGATTCAGCAATCCAGCCCCGGGCGTTGCTCGGGGCTGTCACCTAACCACAGGTGGCACCGGAGTGGTGAAACGCCTGGTTGTCTCGCTTCGCTCGATGAGGTCCGGTGGCGCCAGCCGGTGACCCTGAAAGTTATGTCTATGTAAAGTTATGAGAGTTAATAAAGAGGGTGTTCAATTCGGGTCGGGAGACTCTTGATTTGAAGCAAATATGGCGATTATTCTTTCTGTACTTGTAGAATCAGGTATTAAAAAATGAATTTAATTGTACTCTCCAGGCAAATCGTTTTTTATAACAGTAACCTTGCCAACTTTCTTACCTGACATTCTCAATAATTCATCACCTGAAAATTCAAAACCAAGCTTTAGTGCTATACGCGCAACATCATCTGCTGTTGATGTTGCGAGCACCTCATTTTTAAGAGCTGGTTCATCCTGCATTTTCTTTAAAAATGCCTCGAGTTGATCTAATGCCATATTTGAAATTCCTATTCTCGCTAGCTGCTCATATATAAAGCAGTAATAAACCATTGCAGGTACCAATGAAATTTTACTATTCTTTCAAGATATAGGCAATGAGTGGGACTCCGAGAAGACTGGATGTCTCGTGCAAGAAAGGCATGCAATGACAATCGAGTGTCAACATGCTTTTCGCAGTGTTTTTTTGTGCTTGATAGCACAAGCCTCATCCCGCTCCGACAAGCTCCTCATTGCCGGCGTCAGTTTGTAAAAAAGTAAGAAAATAATCTTAAATACTATTCCTGGTTTAGAAGAAACATTTAAAAATGGCGTTCCGTGGTACGAATGCAAATATTATATTGCTGGGTTCAAAGATCACGTCAATATAGGTTTCTCAGTTGAAGGGCATAATCGAGAAAAAATGGGACTGTTCGATGGTAAAGTGGAATAATTCTGACATATCAAAATATATTCACTTGATAATAGATGAAAAAAAGATTGTAAAATTACTGAAGGTTGTAAATGATTAATAGCGAGACATGCAACCTGGCGGGTAGCTGCGGTGTCAAAAC
>CBDUKK010000008.1:0-15196 GCA_965367795.1 uncultured Gammaproteobacteria bacterium | reverse complement strand
GGTTTTGCCGCTTTCCATAACACGAAGTCCAGCGGGTCATCCTTACGCTCGTCGACAGCAACACGTTCTCCGGCACGCAGGTCTTCCAGCTTCTTGCCAGATAATTTGCCATAGCTTTCAAAAGTACTCACATCATAATAGACATCACCTGGAGCATCATCTTCTGCTTTTGCCGTATAAGCATGGCCCTTATCGATCAGGGTCTGCACCATGTTGATGATATCCTGCATGGAAGTAGTCGCACGCGGTTCTTCATCGGGAGGTAGAACACCCAGCTCTGCTGCGTCTTCATGCATGGCCTGGATGAAACGATCAGTCAAAACAGCGAAATCCTCACCGTTCTCGTTCGCCCGAGCGATGATCTTGTCATCGATATCAGTAATGTTTCGCACATAAGTTACATCGTAACCGCTGAACCGGAGGTAGCGTGTTACCGCATCAAATACCACGAGTACCCGGGCATGACCGAGATGACACAGGTCGTATACGGTCATACCGCAGACATACATCTTTACTTTTCCCGGCTCGATTGGCTGGAAAATCTCTTTCTTACGAGACTGACTGTTGTGTATCTTTAACATATGCTTGTTGATTTAAAAAAAGATGTGGAATAATAACGGATAAGCAGCTGGAGCGCTAACCAAACAGCCGAAGTCGGGTAAACTACGACTTTTTTGAATACTACATAGAGTTTTAACATGGTAAAAGTATTATTCGTATGCATGGGCAATATCTGCCGTTCACCGACAGCGGAAGGTGTATTTCGTCACATGGTCGAGCAGATCGATACCGAGCAACAGATCGCTATTGATTCGGCTGGCACCCACGCTTACCACGTCGGCAACCCACCTGATCCGCGTGCGCAGGAGGCAGCACGTAAACGTAACATCGACCTGAGTAGCCAGCGTGCAAGACGTGTCAGCAGCGAGGACTTTATTGAGTTTGATTATGTTATCGCAATGGATGAGAGCAACAAGTACGATCTGTTATCCATCTGCCCTTCCGGCTATGAAGACCGCGTTCACCTGTTTCTTGATTTTGCAGAGGTTACAGAGTCAGAAGTGCCAGACCCTTATTATGGACAGGGCCGCGGTTTTGAAATCGTTTTGGACCTGGTAGAAAATGCATCTCAAGGATTACTGAAACATATCCGTGAGAATCATTGAGCTGTCACTCATATCAAAACCATTTCTGATTATAGCGCCAGCTCATGTTCGATTTTATTGATGCATCATGAGCGCCTGCCACAGGTAAAACACGTTATTCAGCTATAACCATCGGCTAAATTACGCGCCCTGTAACTGGCAGCTTAAAACAACATCTCTAGTCATCAATGACTGATATTGCCGGCCTGTTCTCATTGGATGAAGGCTGTTTCTCAACATCTTTCTTTACAGGCTCAGTGGTTTTGCTTTGAGCTGGCTTTGGCTTCTTTTCAACAGCAGGTTGCGCAGATGTTTTCTTAGCTTCGGCTGGTTTATCTGCAGCCGGTCTGTCTGCGGCCGGTTTATCGGCAGCTGGTTTTCTCTCGCTTGAGGTATCCCGTGCAGATGGTTTCGTCTCCTGCGTAGCAGTAGCCTGTCGAGCTTCCGCTGGTGCCGACTTTTTTTCTTTTGCCGGCTGCTGGCTCACAGGTGCAGATTCCTGGGTTGCAATTTGTTTATTTGCGTCATTACCCTGCACTTCAGTGGTATTCGATTCGGTATTTTTCGAACGATTACTCGGTCGACGACGACGGTTACGACTCGATTTCTTTGCCGGCTGAGCACTAGTCTGCGCTGAATCTTTTGACTGTTCGGTGGCATCTTTTGATTGCCTGGCTGCAGCTGGTTTATTCGCAGCCTGTTTACCTGTCTGTTTTTTAGGCTGACTGGAAGCGCCCTGCCCTGAACTACGATTCGCATCCGGCTTACGGTTGCGAGTACGACCGCGCCCACGATTGCTACGGCTTCGGTTTTGACCGCCGCTACTTCGCTGATTTCGATTTTGACCAGTCCTCGCCTGACTCTGAACAGCCTTCGGTTCTTCTTTTTCCTCTTTGTCCCCACTGAAGATCGAAACGATTTTTCCTAACAACCCTGTACTGGCGGTTTTAGTTTCAGCGACGGGTGCCGGCGCAGTGGCCGCAGGACGCTGTCCAGGTGAAATCGAAGAAACCGCGGCCTTTTCAAGCTGTATCGGTTTTTCCTGGGTGATCTCAACACTATACTGATCATCTTTTTCTGCGCGCTGGTAGCTTGCAGTATCATCGTTTTCGTCGTGATCACTCTTGCGTACACGCTCTACTTTATACTGCGGTGTTTCCAGCGTTGGATTTGCCACGATAAGAACATGGACACCGGTCTGTTTTTCAGTATCGAGGATGACCTGTCGTTTCTCATTGAGGATATAGGTAGCCACATCGACAGGTACCTGAATATCGACACGAGCAGTGCCCGCTTTCAGCGCCTCTTCTTCGATGATACGAACCAGTGATAAAGACAATGACTCTACCGTGCGGATGGTGCCCTGACCTGTACATCGAGGACAAACGATCTGCGTTGACTCACCCAGTGAAGGTTTCAGTCGTTGGCGTGACATCTCCAGCAGACCAAAACGCGAGATACGACCTATCTGGACACGCGCCCGATCCAGCTGAACTGCCGCATTCAGCCTGTTTTCAACCGCGCGCTGGTTTTTATTGTTCATCATATCGATGAAATCGATCACCACCAGTCCACCCAGGTCACGAAGGCGTAATTGCCTGGCGATCTCATCTGCCGCTTCGAGATTGGTATTGGTCGCAGTCTCTTCGATATCCCCGCCCTTGGTCGCGCGTGCAGAGTTGATATCGATAGAGATCAGCGCCTCGGTATGATCGATGACGATGGCACCACCCGAAGGCAGAGTCACTTCACGGCGATAAGCCGATTCGATCTGGTTCTCGACCTGGAAGCGATTAAACAGTGGCACCGTATCTTCATAGAGTTTGATCTTATTGACACTGTTGGGCATCACCTGACCGACAAAATCCATCGCCTGGTCATAGACCTCTTTTGAGTCGATCAGCACCTCAGCGATATCACTCCTGAAATAATCCCGCAGCGCTCGTGTAGTCACATCGCTTTCCTGGTAGATCAGGAATGGTGACGGCCTCTCGGCAGCCGCTTTCTCGAATGCTGTCCACAGCTGCAGCAGGTAATCCAGGTCCCATTGCAGCTCTTCTGTATTGCGGCCAACACCGGCAGTACGCACGATCAATCCCATACCATTTGGCACTTCGAGCTGACTCAGCGCTTCGCGGATAAGATTGCGGTCCTCTCCTTCTATACGACGAGAAACACCACCGGCACGAGGATTATTTGGCATTAAAACCAGGTAACGCCCGGCCAGGCTGATAAAGGTCGTCAGCGCAGCACCCTTGTTACCACGCTCTTCTTTTTCCACCTGGATGACAATTTCCTGGCCTTCTTTGATCGCTGTGCGGATATCAGGACGACCGGAAGATTTCTGTGCTTCCTCGGTGAAATACATGCGTGACACTTCCTTGAAAGGCAGGAAGCCATGGCGCTCGGCACCGTAATCAACAAAACAAGCCTCTAGACTAGGCTCGACGCGGGTGATTTTACCTTTGTAAACGTTGGATTTTTTCTGTTCTCGGGATGGGACTTCGACGTCCAGATCGTAAAGTTGCTGACCATCGACCATGGCCACACGTACTTCCTCTTTCTGGACTGCATTGATAAGTATTCTTTTCATGTGCAGTTAAACCTGTTATTGGTCCCGCTTTCATAGCAGCTTCAACATTTCGTGACAGGACGTCTTGTAACAAGCGACCTGTATACTGCAATGCGCAGAATATAACCAGTATCAGCCACATCATTAAGATAGGGGCGAACAATACTGACTCTGGCAGAGTAATGGTGTTAGAAGTATAGAAAATCGGGAAAATCATTAATCGTATATAGTTTTTTACTAGTTAGTCTGTATCTGCCATCTGCATTGAATGAGTACAAATAACAGTGACAGCAGATACATAAAATCAGTTGTTTTACCGTCAGCAGCCTTTTTTACAAAAGCACGCTTCTTCTAAGAAATGCTTTGAACTGGCTGGCATCATCGGTGTTTTGTAGCGAAAACGCTACCTTGACGACCTTTCGTCAAGCCTCTATTCCGTTAGTTTGCGCCTTTTATTTTTTGTTTCTGGCAAAATTCCTTGCTGATGCAACAGCTTATATAAATATCATCTTTGCTGGCATCTGACCCTGCAAGTCTGTCAAAATGCGAGGCTCCGGTCAACTATAATTAGTCATTCGTCAGAATCGCCGCATTCTAGAGACACAAAATCCGAGCCAGGCCAGCCTGAAAATACATTATGGATATAAATAAAAAAGGCGTCAGCCAGGTCACGGTCAGTGACGCCCAGGCAGGACAGCGCATCGATAATTTTTTAGTGAAACACCTGAAAGGTGTACCTAAAAACCATATCTATCGTTTATTACGCAGCGGCCAGGTCCGGGTAAACAGCGGCAGAAAAAAAGCACATTACAAGCTCCAGGCGGGCGATATATTGAGATTGCCACCGGTTCGCATCAGCGAAAACCAGACCAGCCCTGTTCCAGAGGGCGTCATAAGGCTGCTGAAAGACTCTGTAATCTTTGAAAATGACGACATCATCGCCATCAATAAACCATCTGGCATAGCCGTGCACAAAGGCAGCGGCTTAAACTTTGGCGTGATCGAGGCATTCAGGCAGATCGACCCGGAGCAGCCACTGGAACTGGTACATCGCCTCGATCGAGAGACCAGCGGCTGTTTATTACTGGCAAAAAACAGGCAGATCCTGGCCCAGCTGCACGAGATGCTACGTCACGAAAAAACGGTTCATATCGAAAAGAACTACATCGCATTACTCGATGGTTGCTGGTCAAACGGTAAAACAATGATCGACACCGGTATCAGCAAGGTTAAACGCAGCGGCGAACACATGATGCAGGCTGATGATCTAGGTGACCGCGCTGTCAGCCACTTCGAACCGCTGCAAATATTTGACAAGGGTATGACCAGGCCATGCAGCCTGATGAAAGTGACGATCGAGACCGGTCGCACACACCAGATACGTGTTCACGCTCAACATAGTGGCCACGCTATTATCGGTGACACTAAATACGGCGACAAAGAGGCCAACAGATATTTCCGTGAACTGGGATTAAAACGGCTATTTCTTCATGCTCAACAGTTGTATTTACCGTTAGCTGACCCTATTGAGATAGATGCACCACTTACGGATGAGCTCGAAAGTTTTCTACAACGATTACGCAACCATACCCCGAGATGATATAAACAATGAATCACTTCCCGCTTTTAGTGTTTGACTGGGACGGTACACTGGTCGATTCCATCGAACGCATCGTCACCAGTTTGCAGTTCGCCAGCAAACAGGCTGCCGCTATCGATCTCGGTGAAAAACAGGCAAGAGACGTCATCGGACTGGGACTGACGGAAGCGATATCAAAACTGCACCCGCAGCTGGACACTGTTCGGCATGCCGACAGCTTGAAAAAAATAGCCGACGCTTACCGGCAGCATTACCTCTATGACAACAGGGTACCCGCTCCCCTGTTTGACGGCGTCGTCGAATTGCTCAACGAGCTTCGCGATGGCGGTTATACACTGGCGATCTCGACCGGCAAGAGCCGTGCGGGTCTGGACCAGTCGATCAACGAACACCAAGTGGCCGATTTTTTTGCGGCCACCCGCTGTGCGGGAGAGAGCCGCTCTAAACCGCACCCCGACATGCTGCATGAGATCCTGGGTGAACTGAATTTCACCGCGTCACAGACACTGATGATAGGCGACAGCGAACACGATTTAAGAATGGCGAACAATGCCAATATGCAATCTATCGGTGTCACCCACGGTGTCCATGACGCGGCGACATTGAACCAGCATAAACCATTAACCTGTTTGGCAGATATCACAGATTTATATTCTTACTTAAGCCATAATCATGCAACATCATAGAAACTTTTTATTCGGAATGACATTCTTACCTAAACTAAGAAGAAACCAACAATTAGGAAAATATTATGAATGACAATAACACTTCCTGGGAAAGAGAAGTCGTTACTGAACTGGCCGAGTCCAGTTTACGAGAACAGCGCCGAGCAAGGCGCTGGGGCATATTTTTCAAATCTCTGACCTTTGCATACATCGCAGCGTTAATATTCATGTATGCCAACACTGATATGTCACACGTTAATCTCAATGAGAAACATACCGCGCTAGTAGAATTAAATGGGGTCATATCTGATAAAGATGAAGCCAATGCCGACAGTGTCGTTACCGCTCTGCGCGATGCTTTCGATAATGACAACAGCGCTGGCGTGATACTCAGGATTAACAGCCCCGGCGGCTCCCCCGTTCAATCAGGTTACATCTATGATGAGATGCGTCGATTACGGGAGAAACATCCCGACACGCCTCTGTATGCAGTAGTGACCGACATATGTGCGTCGGGCGGTTACTATATCGCTTCTGCGGCTGACAAGATCTATGCAGACAAGGCCAGTATCGTCGGTTCTATCGGGGTGCGCATGGATAACTTTGGTTTCGTCGAAGCTATCGATAAACTTGGCGTCGAACGCCGCACGCTTACCGCCGGAGAGAACAAGGCTCTACTTGACCCGTTCCTGCCGGAAAATGAAAAAGCAAAAGCCCACATGCAGACCATGCTAGACGAGATACACCAGCAATTTATCGACTCGGTCAAAAAAGGCCGTGGTGATCGCCTGGACACTACTGTAGAAGGCATTTTCTCAGGACTGATCTGGACCGGTGAAGCTGCTGTAAATATCGGCCTGGTCGATGCGCTTGGCAGCTCCAGCCATGTGGCACGTGAAGTTATCGGTGAAGAGACCATCGTCAACTATACCGTTAAGCAGGATATCTTCGAACGATTCGCCGAGCGCCTGGGTTCATCGGTTGCACAGGTCATCAGCACTCAATGGCTCAACCCCTCGCTACGATAGAGAGCATCTTCATGACCGATCCATCTGAAACCTGACCAGGTGGATCGGTCACAACTATTGCGATCAGTAAGACAATAAACACTTGATCGTTACATTTCGTAATCATCTGCAAATAGAGGGCAAACTTTCACATTATATCCATCTGAGATGGATCGATGACGCCATCCCCGTGCTGCCTTATCCCCCTGAACAGCTTGTTTTTACTATTATTTTTGCCTGTATTTACAAGTAATATGGTTTTTATGTCTAAAATCATCGTATCTATGGTTTAAGAAATTAAATCTATAAAAATAAGAATAATAAACCACGAGTAGCAGGCAGGACGTCTTTTACTTTTGGTGGATAAATAAGAATAAGGCCAAAGGGGCACAACCATGAAAAACGGAGTTTTAAAAAGCGACTGGTTTACCGGTCTCGTTATTATTTTAATCTTCCTGATTTTCGCCGGCTCCGATTTTATCGCCAGCATCGAACGCAGTGCTTATGATTTTGGCGTCCGCTCATCATCACGCATCCCAAGCGATAAGATAGCCATCATCGCCATCGATGACCAGAGTATCGATAATATCGGCCGCTGGCCCTGGCCTCGTGACATCCACGCAGCAATGCATGACATCCTTGCTGAAGGCGGCGCAAAAGCCGTAGGCCAGACGGTTTTCTTTTCTGAACCTCAGCTCGACCCGGGCCTGCAGTTTATCCGGGAACTGAAACAGGCTTTCGAAGAGAGCAGTATTTCAGCAGTTCCGATGTATGTTGAAGAACTGGCACTCACCATCGAAGACAGCCGCGCAATGCTAAAAAACAAGCGTGACGCCAATGGCCGCACCGCCGTTCAAAAAATTTCGAAAGCACTCGAAGAATCACCGCTGAGAAGCCAGGTAGCCGAAGAACTCACCGCCTACATGGAGTACATCAACACAGCGGAAGTCGTACTGGACACTGACAACACCCTTGCACAGAGCATGAAGGAAGCCGGCAATGTCGTCTTTTATATGCCGGTTGTACAGGGCAATCCAATCGGTCAGCCCGATGAGTCACTGCCAGCTTACGTAGTAAAGAACCGGTTACCTGAAAACAACATCATCGACAGCGCGCTCACCAATCCTGATAATTACACACCGTTACCGGTCATCGATGCTTATCCTCCTATCGCAATACTGGGTGAACAGAGTGATGCTATCGGTGCATCTGTGCCTCTACCTGATGTCGATGGCGGCATCCGCACTGAACCACTGGTCATCGATTACTACGGTGAATTCTATCCATCGATGGCACTGATGCTGGCGGCTAAAAGCCTGAACCTCGGGATCGAAGACATCCAGATTACCGTCGGTAGCGATGTAAAGCTCGGCCGATTGAACATCAAGACCGATGGCTACTCTCTGATGAACACTTTCTTCTACCATGACGAAGACAATATTGCGGCTTTCCCGGTAGATTCTTTTTATGATGTATTAAAGGGCAAGATACCCGCAGAAAAATACAAGGACAAGATCGTCTTGATAGGCGCCACTGCCCTCGGTGTCGGCGACACTTTCGTAACGCCTATCAACCCGACCATGTCACCGGTAGTCACACTGGCTCACTCGGTTTCAAGCATCCTGAACGAAGATTTCTTCATCGAGCCAGAGTGGGGTTTTTATGCTCGCATCGGTGCCTTACTGCTGGTTGCTTTATACATCATGCTGGTACTGCCCAGACTGAGCGCTGTCGTTGCTTTCATAATCACCGCTATGTTGCTGCTGGCACTCTTCATCACTCACTACATCATGATGACGACTCAGGGTACGTGGCTGCAGCTGATGATGCCTTCCCTGCTGCTCATCGGCGGGCATGTCCTGCTGACGACAAAACGTTTCTTCCTGTCAGAGAAAGGCAAGGCCCGCCTCGACATCGAATCCGCAGAGAGTAACCGTATGCTTGGCCTGTCGCTGCAGGGCCAGGGTCAGCTGGATATGGCATTCGAAAAATTCCGCAAGATGCCGCTTGATAAATCGGCGCTCGAAGTACTATACAACCTGGCCCTGGACTATGAACGTAAACGCCAGTTTAATAAAGCCAAGTCAGTGTATGACTACATGGCTGATTATGATGCCAAGTTCCGTGATATCAAACACCGCTCTACTCGCGCGCAGTCGCTCGAAGAAACGGTTATCCTCGGTGGCGGTGGCAATGCATCGCCCGGCGGCACGCTGATGCTCGACGGCGACGGCGTTGAGAAGCCCATGCTGGGCCGTTACGAGATCGAACGAGAGCTTGGTAAAGGCGCTATGGGTGCAGTCTACCTGGGCAGAGATCCAAAGATCTCGCGTACCGTTGCGATCAAGACCATGGCACTGTCTCAGGAGTTTGAAGATGACGAACTAGAAGAAGTTAAAGAACGCTTCTTCCGTGAAGCAGAAACTGCCGGCCGCCTCACACATCCGAACATCGTCACTATCTATGATGCTGGCGACGAACACGACCTGGCATACATCGCCATGGAGTTCCTCAAAGGCGACGACCTGAGTAAATATGTTAAAAAAGATTCACTGCTTCCGTTAAAACAGGTGCTTTCATTGATACAGCGATCTGCCGACGGCCTCGATTATGCCCATCAGTATAATGTCGTTCACCGTGATATCAAACCCGCTAACATCATGTGGGACCCGGACAGTGACACGATAAAGATCACCGATTTCGGTATCGCACGCATCACCGACTCCAGCAAGACAAAGACCGGCATGGTGCTGGGCACACCGTCATACATGTCACCGGAACAGCTGGCGGGTAAAAAGGTAACCGGTCAGTCTGACATCTTCTCTCTCGGTGTCATGTTGTTCCAGATGGTCACAGGCAAGTTACCTTTTACCGGTGATTCGATGGCATCACTGATGTACAAGATTGCCAATGAAGCGCACCCCGCCCCGGAATCCATCAATCCCGATGTGCCGCGTTGTGTGACCGTAATCATCAATCGCGCCATGGCTAAAGATGTCGAAAAACGCTACCAGCGCGGCAGCGAGATGGTGTCCGACATCGATAAATGTCTGAAGATATTAGAAGTCGAGAAAAAGGTTTGATCGATGAGTCTTAAAGGAAAACTATTAATGCATGGCAAGACTGACGTTGGCTTAGTGCGTGACCATAATGAAGACGCCATCGGTTGTGATGAGAATATCGGGCTAGCGGTACTAGCCGACGGTATGGGTGGACACCGTGGTGGTGAAATGGCAAGCGATATAACGGTCAGCACCATTCTCGAAACTGTCTCCGACAAACTGAAAAAGATAAATTCCGGTGGTAGCGACGATGAAACCGGTTACAGCCTGGAGAGCCTTGCCGTTCATCAGGCCGTAGCGCTGGCAAACAAAAACGTACATGACTCGTCTGAAGCGAATGAACAGTACCGCGGCATGGGTACCACTGTTGTGGTCACCCTGTTCTATGATGATCGTTTCACTGTCGCACATGTTGGGGACTCTCGACTCTATCGTCTGCGTGATATGGAGCTGGAACAGATGACGCGCGACCATAGCCTGACGCAGGAACTGATAGACCGTGGTTTCTATACTCCCGAACAGGCCAGGAACTCTTTGAACAGGAACCTGGTTACTCGTGCTATCGGTATCGACGACAATGTACAGATCGATGTCCAGGAGGATATCGCGATGACCGGAGATATTTATCTGCTATGTTCAGATGGCGTCACCGATATGATCGAAGATCATCTGATCAAGTCAACGCTGCTGGATAATAAGAACAACCTTGAACAGGCAGCAACAGAAATCATCCGTCTGGCTAACGAGCATGGTGGAAAAGATAATATATCCGCCCTGCTGGTAAAGCCAATTAAATCGTTTCCTGCTAAAAATAGCTTGTTTTCTCGATTTTTTGACTTATTCTCTTAGTATATATACATAAAAATAATAAAAATGCATATAAATGTATTGTAAGGAATTCCCATGGCTAAACTAGTACTCCGCTTTGACGGCGAATTTGTAAAAGAATATGAACTCGATAAAGAGAGTATAACGATCGGGCGAAAACCTGATAACGATATCCATATCGATAATCTCGCGGTCAGCGGTTACCACGCAAAGATACTTACCATCCTCAACGACTCTTTCATCGAGGATCTCGGTAGTACAAACGGCACTTATGTCGATGGCGACAAAATCAGCAAGCATGCTTTACAGGGTGGCGAGACCATCGTCATCGGCAAGCATGAGCTCAAATATGAGAATGCCAGCGCAGATAGCGGTGAAAGTGACTTTGAAAAAACCATGATCATCCGTCCGGACACCGAGGGCATGCCGGAGACCGAGGAAGCTGATCAGGGCATCGAAAACTCGATCGGCAAGATTGCAGCTGACCTTGCATCGGCAGGCAGTACCACGAGTGGCCCCGGCCCGGCAAAACTTAAACTGATGTCTGGTGCTAATTCAGGGAAAGAACTGCAACTCACCAAGATCCTGACCACATTGGGCAGGCCTGGCGTTCAGGTAGCCGCCATCACCCGTCGCCCTAAAGGTTATTTCCTCATCGTCGTCGATGCCGGCGAAGACAATAAGATGCCGCTGGTTAATGACGCTGAGATAGGCAAACAACATCCTTTAACTGATGGCGATGTGATCGAAGTAGCTGGCGTCAAGATGGGCTTCTACCTCACCTGATCAGTCCAAAAACGTTGTTATCTCAGGCAACAGTACACTGTTCTACTTTTCAAACACGGCAATTGATTCGACATGCCCGGTATGCGGGAACATGTTCATAATGCCAGCACTTTTAAGTTTATAACCTAACTCATTGACCAGCACTGCGGCATCACGGGCAAGTGTCGCAGGATGGCAGGAAACATAGACTATTTTTGATGCCTGCATTTTATTTAATACAGGCAATACCTCGGCCGCACCGGACCGTGGCGGGTCAAGTAATATCTTGCTGTATTTCTGTTTCGTCCAGTTCTCGGTTAACGCATCATCACTGTATAGATCCGCATAGATAAATTCTGCATTACTGATATTATTTAGCCCGGCATTGTCCCTTGCTTTTTTCACCATCACCAGGGATCCCTCAACGGCAGTCACCTGCTGACAGTATTTGGCCATCGCCAGAGAAAAATTCCCTAGACCACTGAACAGGTCAAGCACCGTGTCGGTTTCTTCCAGATCAAGGTAATCGATCGCATCAAGGACCATCCGTTTATTAATATCAGGGTTTACCTGGGTAAAATCCGATGGCTGAAACTCGATCTTGATCGATGACTCACCATCACAAACTGGCAAACGATAAAAAAGTGTTTCCGCCTGCTCAGGCACAAGCAGTTCAAGATCATCAGGTTTACCCGCCTGCAGGTAACATACCAGTGATCTCGAAGTACAGAAATCAGCCAGTATCGCTCTATCATCGTCAGATAATTCTTCCAGGTGCCTGAATACCAGCACCGTCTGATTCTCACCGACAGCAACTTCGATCTGGGGTATATCGCGTTTTGCCTGCAGTTGATTGATGCAGCTGGCGAGCTCATCAATAATTTCCCCAACTGAAGGGTGCAGCACTTCACAACGCGTGGTCTCGGTTATATAAGAAGAATTTCGCTCACGGAAACCGACCAGCACCTTTTCTTTCTTATGGACGTAGCGGACTCCAAGGCGCGCCTTGTGGCGATAACCATACTCTGGCCCCAATAATGGATCGAGTACCTGCTCAGGCATTACCCCGTTATGCTTTAACTGGTCGAGTAGCATAGACTGTTTCAGTTCTATCTGCGTAGCAGACGACATGTGCTGCAGGCTACAGCCACCACACATCTTAAATGCGCTGCATTTTGGCGTGACACGCTGCTCGGAAGGCCGCAGGATCTCGACTGCACGGCCTTCAGCAATCTTCTTGCTCAGTCGAGTGTATTTAAATAATACGCGCTCACCCTGCAGGGCCTGGTCGATGAATACCGTACGATCCTCGATATGCGCGATACCTCTGCCCTCACTGGACATGGTGGTAATTTCAGCCTCAACAGCTTCTTCAGGCAAACGCTGTTTACGCCGCCTTCTCTTATTCGTAGACATAATTAGAGATTAAGCGGGGAAAACACCCGTAGAGAGATAACGGTCACCACGATCGCATACGATAGAAACGATCACGGCATCTTCGACCTGCCGACTGAGTTGCAACGCAGCCGCACAGGCACCACCAGAGGAAACACCACAGAACAGACCTTCTTTTGCAGCCAGCTGCCGTGTCGTTTCTTCAGCTTCCTGCTGACTGACATCGAGCGTAAGATCAACGCTGGCGGCATCGAAGATGCCGGGCAGATATTCTTCGGGCCATCGCCTGATACCCGGTATACGAGAGCCCTCTTCTGGTTGCACGCCGACGATCTGGATAGCGGGATTCTGTTCTTTCAGATACCGCGACACACCCATGATAGTGCCAGTGGTTCCCATCGCGCTGACAAAATGCGTCACTCTACCTTCGCTCTGCTGCCAGATCTCGGGACCGGTACTGATATAGTGAGCCTGCGGGTTGTCCGGATTATTAAACTGGTCGAGCACGATGCCTTTACCGTCATCCTGCATCTGTAGCGCCAGGTCACGCGCACCTTCCATGCTCTGTTCCTTACTGACGGAAATCAGCTCGGCGCCATAGGCTTTCATCGCAGCTCTGCGCTCTTCACTCATATTATCCGGCATGATCAATATCATCCGGTAACCCATCACAGCCGCAGCCATTGCCAGTGCGATACCGGTATTACCACTGGTTGCTTCGATCAATGTATCACCAGGCTTTATATCACCACGCTTTTGTGCCTGGGTAATCATATTCAGTGCAGGACGGTCTTTGACAGAACCAGCCGGGTTGTTACCCTCCAGTTTCAGCAAGATGGTATTTGAGCTGTCGGTCAGCAGTCGTTGCAGACGCACCAGAGGAGTATTTCCTATAGTGTCAGCGAGAGTTAAGAACTTCATTTCATTCATTATTTGTTATAATTTTCGATAATCTAACTATGTGATTATGTTACTGTAATGCCAGACAAACATTTTACATTAAAAACCTGCCTTGCCCTTTAATTAAAAAATAATTATTGTGAAATTCAAAATACTCGACGATTACAGAACACTCGCTTACCCGCTAAGTTTCCTTTTATTAATCAACTCTGCATCCCTATCTGCTACCACTGAAGATGAGCTGTTTTTCGATATGCCCATCGTATTGTCTGCCAATCGACTGGAACAGCCGGTATCAGATGCAGCGGTCAGCATATCGGTCATAGACCGTGAGACCATCGAAGCATCAGGTGCCAGGACCATCCCCGAGGTCTTGAGACTCATCCCTGGAATGCAGGTAGGTTACAGTGGCAATGAATTTGGCGATGAACCGAAATATGTTGTCACTTACCATGGTCAGAGTGATCAATATTCTAAACAGATGCAGGTCCTGATCGATGGGCGATCGATATATGAACCATTCTTTGGCGGCATCAACTGGAAGTCAGTACCCGTCAATATCGATGACATCGAAAGGATCGAAGTCTCTCGAGGTCCAAACCTGGCGACCTACGGCTCCAATACATTTCAGGCAGCGATAAACATCATCACACGTACCGCTGCTGAAGACCAGGGCTCATATCTGCGGGCCAATGCTGGTAACCACGACATAACTGACCTGACATACAGGTACGGTAACACTAACGGTAACCTGGATTACAGGATTACAGCATCAACCCTCAACGATGATGGACTAGACAGTGCAAATCAATTTGATTACCCCGACGACACGCAAAGCAATAACATCGATTATCGACTCGACTACCAGGTCAACAACAGCAACAGTATCAGTTACCAGGGCGGTTTCGGCACCAACAGCCAGCAAGCAGACATGAACCATGAAGATTTAATACCAACTGCGAGGACGATCGATAACACACAGCTGTTCCAGTTCATAAAATGGGAAAGCGTAATCGACAGCAAAAACACCCTGAAGCTGCAATATTATTACAACCTGTCCGATAAGGAAGACAGATACTCATCTGAACCCATACCGGCTACACCCTTTGACACCTTCACCCTGGATGTGGATGCCGACATAAAGACCGAAAGGCATAACCTGGAACTGACTCATTTCATCAACCCCAATGAAAGCCTCAACCTGGCATGGGGATTGAGCGCGCAGGCTGACCAGGTACAGTCTGCGCTATACCTGGC
>CBDUKK010000007.1:0-15341 GCA_965367795.1 uncultured Gammaproteobacteria bacterium | reverse complement strand
GTTTGCTACAGTGTAATAATGCGAACCAGGTCTGTGCCGCCGGAGCCATGCTGCAGATGTCCGGCGGTAACGATAAGGATGTCGCCACTGTCCGCGTTCATCATCTGTTTTATCTGGTCTATAGCAAAATCGATGCGTGCATCATCGTTGGGCTCTCCTTCGTAGAGAACAGGTATCACCCCCCAGTTCATCGATAGCTTACGTGCCACACGTTGCGATGAGGTTATTGCCATGATCGGACAGTCGGGACGGTATTTTGAGACCAGGCGTGACGTAAAGCCGCTTTCAGTCAGGCTTAAAATTGCCGCTGCTTTCAGATTTTTTGCCATGCTGACTGATGCCTGTCCGATAGCCTGGGTAACCACGTTAGCCGGACTGGGTTTGATCTTCTGCAGGTAACCGTACTCGTTTAGTGATGCTTCGGCGCGCAGGGCGATCGTTGCCAGGGTTCTCAGTGCTTCCAGGGGGTATTTTCCGACAGCCGTCTCGCCCGAGAGCATTACCGCAGATGTGCCATCGAGTATTGCATTGGCGACATCGCTGGCTTCTGCGCGGGTTGGTTTCGGGTTATGTTCCATGGAGGCCAGCATCTGGGTGGCCGTTATAACGGGTTTTCCGTTACTCACCGTGGTACGGATGAGCTTCTTCTGGGTCGAGGGAACGTCAGCCAGGGGGAGTTCTACGCCGAGGTCACCACGGGCGACCATGATGCCGTCTGCCGCATCGACGATCTCTTCCATGTTAGCCACGCCGGCCTTGTTCTCGATTTTGGCGATGATGGGGATCAGCGCATCCTTCCCGATAAGGATCTCACGCATCTTGTAGATGTCATCAGCGCTCTGTACGAATGATGCCGCGATATAGTCGACATCGTTCTCAGCAGCGAAATTCAGTTCCTTGACGATATCATCGCGGTTTTCCGGGCTGACGGCGCTCATCGCCAGCTGTGTTTCAGGCAGGTTGACACTCTTGGAGTTGCCGAGCAGGCCGCCATGGATGATCCGGCAGATGATAACGCCGTCCTTCACGGTTTCGACTTCAAGTTCGATAGCGCCATCATCCAGCAGGATGGGTATACCTCTACGTACTTCTTCGAACAGTTTCTGGTAGGTGATCGATACGCCATTAACATCACCAGCTACGTCTTCTGTGTGCAGGCTAAATAATTCACCTGGAACCAGGGTGACTACACCGTCTTTCAGCAGCCCGGTACGAATCTCAATTCCCCGGGTGTCGATCATGATCGCTATATTCCGGCCGAGCTCGCGGGCGGCCGAACGCAGCGTGTGGATCTGCTTGCTGTGCTCATTGTGAGTGCCGTGAGACAGGTTCAAGCGAGCGACATTCATGCCTGCTTCGATCATTGCCTTGAGCATCTCTGGTGAGTTACAGGCTGGACCGATAGTGGCAACGATCTTGGTTTTTCGAACTGGCGTGTGGCCGGACGTAGTAGTGTTCATGATTGTTATCAATTCATTAAAGTGTGTAATGGTATACGATTATGAACGTTCGCAAGGCAGACGCAATATTCATTGTGGGTGAGTGCCGGCTTCAAATCATCCGCCCGTTCAATGAGATATACTTTATCCTTTAATGCCTGTTACCTGCAATCTTATGAGCACTAATACTAATCGGTTTTATCTGGTTATCCGTTTTCGCTGGCTGATCATCATCAGCAGTGTCCTGCTCTCTTTGCTCATGGCCATGGGTATGCAGAACCTGGCCTTCAACCCGGATAGCAGGGTGTTTTTTAGCAAGCAGAATCCGCAGCTGGTCGCCATGGAAGAGCTGGAGAATACCTTCGTAAAAAATGAGAATATCTATATCGCATTGCGGGCGAAACAGGGCGATGTTTTTAATACGAAAACACTGGCCCTGGTCGAAACCCTGAGCGAAGCCTGCTGGCAGATCCCATACTCTAGCCGGGTCGACTCTATTACCAATTTTCAGCATATGATAGTAACCGGTGATGAGCTGACAGTGGGTGACCTGGTGACTGATCCAGCAGGCCTGAGTGAGCGGGAGATCGATGATATCAGGCAAGTCGTATTGCAGGAGCATGCCCTGGTCAACCACCTGATCAACCCGGCTGGCACGATCACCGGTATCAATGTCAACCTGCTCAAACCGGGCAAGTCATTGGCCGAGGTGCCGACAACGGTTGCATACGTGAGAAATATGCTCGATGAGTTCAGAACCGAATATCCGCAGCATGACTTTTACCTCACCGGCTCGGTACCTTTCGACCAGGTGTTCAGCCAGGTCAGTCAGGATGACAGTGCTACACTTGTGCCGCTGATGTATCTCATCATCATCGTGGGTGTCGGTTTGCTGTTACGTTCGTTCTCAGCTTCATTTGTCACCCTGGCCGTGGTCGGCATGTCCACGGTGGTTGCTATGGGTATGATGGGGCACCTGGGTATGATGATTACCTCACCGACGGCGGTAGCGCCGGTTATTATCATGACCCTGGCCATTGCCGACAGCGTGCATATTCTTTCTACGATGTTTAACGAGATGCGCCGCGGCCTCGATAAACACGCAGCGATCCTGGAAGCACTGCGTATCAATCTGAAACCGGTGTTTGTTACCAGCCTGACCACCGCCATCGGTTTCCTCAGTATGAATAGCAGTGATGTTCCACCGTTTAGAGAACTGGGGAATGTGGTCGCCGTGGGTGTGCTGGCGGCGTTTGTATTTTCCGTGGTTCTGCTGCCAGCGATCATCTCGGTACTGCCGATACAGATCAAAACCCTTGAGCAGGAAGAAGAATCACTGACAGACCGCTTCGCAGATTTCGTGATCAATAACAGGAATCGACTGTTGATTGGCAGCAGCATCGTCATGCTGCTTATCATGCTTGGAATATCTCGTATCGAACTTAATGATAACTTTATCGAATACCTGGATGAGAGTTACCAGATCCGCCTGGACACCGAGCTGATTGCCAGCGAACAGGTTACCGGCCTGGATATCGTAGAGTATTCTATTAGTTCGGGGCGCTCCGGCGGCATCACAACACCGCAATACCTGGAAGGCCTGGATAAGCTTGGCCATTGGTTTGAACAGCAGCCGGACGTGATGACCGTAGCGACCTTTGCCGATATCATGAAACGCCTCAACCAGAAGATGAACGCTGATGATCCTGCTTATTACTCAGCGCCGGATTCTGCTGAACTGGCAGCGCAGTATCTGTTACTTTATGAGCTCTCGCTACCGTACGGACTGGATCTGAATAACCGTATCGATATCGACAAATCTAAAACCCGTCTGACGGTGATAATGAAAAGGACTTCGGCTAAAAAACTGCGACAGCTGGATGAGAGGGCAAGGGAATGGATGCAACAGAACCTCCCGGCTGACATGTATAGTTATGGCAGTGGACTGTCGGTCGTTTTCGCCCATATTTCCAAGCGTAATATCGATACCATGCTGATCGGTATCAGCATCGCCCTGGTATTGATCTCGATGATCCTGATCGTCGCTCTCGGCAGTATTAAATATGGCCTGTTAAGCCTGGTGCCAAATCTTTTCCCTGCGCTTCTTGCCTTTGGACTGTGGGGGTATCTGCAGGGCCAGGTGGGTCTCGCTGTCGCCGTGGTCGCAGCTATCTCCATCGGTGTCGTGGTCGATGATACCGTGCACTTTCTCACCAAGTACCTGCTCGCCAGGAAAGAAAAGAACATGTTGCCAGCACAGGCAGTGAAGTACTCGTTCAATACTGTCGGTACGGCGATCGTGATCACTTCTGTTGCGCTGGCTGCCGGCTTTGCCGTGCTGGCATTTTCCGGGTTCTACGTTAACTTCTCCATGGGTGTGTTGACGGTCATCGCTATCATATTCGCCCTGCTTACCGATTTTCTATTTCTGCCGCCTCTGCTTATCGCGGCAGATGAGCGAGAGTAGTCTGTTTTTTTGTCAGCTTCTTGTTCTGTATTTTTATATCGACATTTTACCTTGATCGGTTTGCTTTACACGACGCTCCTGCGGGTTGCTGCCTTATGTAGCAGCGGAATTCATTCCGCGATCGATCTCTTGATCAGACCAGTGCTATCGCTATGGCGCATAAGATAATCGCTATGACGATATCTTCTTTATATGAAGGTTCTTCGTTTTTATTTGGCAGTTGTTCGTAATCGTTAATCTTCGTATAGTACATTTTTTATCCCCCCTTGTTGTTGTGTAACAGGATAGTAAAAAGATGAATGTCATACTTTTAACTGCTTCACGAATATTTATCCGGTGTAAGATAACAGGTGATTTCGTCATGCTGTCCAAATAATCGAAGCAAAAAAAAGCACCGGAAAACGGTGCTTTTTTTATCTGAAGCTTATAACCTGAAAGCAGTTATCGTGTCTTCTCAATCAGTGCATAAGCTGAGTGGTTATGAATGGACTCGAAGTTTTCTGATTCGACGGTATAGGCCTGGATACGTTCATCGATATTGAGCTGATGGGCGATATCACGGACTATGTCTTCGACAAATTTTGGATTATCATATGCACGTTCGGTGACCACCTTTTCATCAGGACGCTTTAACAGGCCATACAATTCACATGAGGCCTGGGCTTCGACCATATCGATGATTTCCTCGATCCAGATAAAGGCTTCTGTCTCGACATTGACTGTGACATGCGAACGCTGGTTGTGGGCACCACGTTCGGAGATCTTTTTCGAACAGGGGCACAGGCTGGTCACCGGTACCACGACTTTAAGATTGATGATGTTCTGGTTATCCTTGCGCTCGCCGATAAACGTTACTTCGTAATCGAGCAGGCTCTGGACGCCAGATGCAGGTGCTGTTTTATTGATAAAGAAGTGAAAGGTCATCTCTATGTGGCCAACTTCTGCATCCAGCAGGCTGGTCATCTCGGTCAACATGATCTTGAAGGAATCGACCGTGATCTCCCATTCGTGGTTGTTCAGGATCTCAACGAAGCGTGACATGTGTGTGCCTTTGAATTCATGAGGCAGGGCGACATACATGTTGAAATTCGCGATGGTATGCTGGATCTTACCGGTACGGTCTTTAACCTGCACCGGGTGGCGAATATCTTTGATGCCGACTTTATTGATGGCAATGGCACGCGTGTCCTGGCTGTTCTGAACATCAGGTAATGCGCTGGCTGACTTGTCTGTATTGCTTGGAACTTCTTTATTCATTTTCTTCACTATAGCGCACACAGGCGCGTTCGGTTTCCCACAAGGTGAGTGCTGTCACCTTGATTGAGTCACTGTTTATACGGGCAGCAATTTCTTTGTACATGTAGGCCGCAATATTTTCTGCCGTCGGATTAATGTTTTTAAACGGTTCAAGATCATTAAGGTATTGATGATCTAATCGTCCGCCTACTTCTCTGGCTGCCTGCTTCATCACTTTGAAATCGACACCCATGCCGATATCATCAAGCTGTGTCGCCACGGCTTCCAGTTCAACTTTCCAGTTGTGCCCGTGCATACGGCTGCATGCACCGGGGTAATCTTTTAAAGTGTGAGCTGCCGCAAAATCTGTGATGACTTTGAGCTGGTAGCGTGCTGCCATTGTTCGTTGCCTAAATAATACCTGAGTAAAACACTAGGGATTTTATCCTGTTTTGCTTATATAAGCAATTCCTTAACTCGTTTCTCAATGGTGCTCAAAATACCAGGCTTATCCAGGTTCCAGTCAGCCAGCAGCTCTGCAGGATGACCGTGGTTGATGAATTCGTCAGGAAAACCTATCTGCAACAGGTTTGCGGGCAGGTTCTGCTGGTTGAGATACTCAGATACAGCACTGCCTGCGCCTCCCGCGATCGCATTATCTTCTATGGTGACGAGCAGCTCGTGATGCCCCAGCGCCTTTTTTATAGTGTCGGTATCCAGTGGTTTTACAAAGCGCATATTGTATACGCTGGCATCGATTTCTTCGGCGACTTCCAGGGCGGTGGCTAGCAGGGTACCGAAGACCAGCAGGGCCACCTTGTTTCCTTCACGAACCTGTTCGGCCTGGCCGAATGGCAGCGCCCTGAGTTCGCCCTTTCTCTGTAAATGGCCGGCGTCATCATCATCCCTGTTGATACTTTTCGCTGGGCCACGTGGGTAGCGCACGGCGCTGGGGCCATCATGCAGGAAAGCCGTGGTCAGCAGGCCTCTGCACTCGGTATCATCTGCCGGCGTCATGATGACCATATTGGGTATGCAGCGCATAAAGCTGATGTCATAGGCACCGGTATGCGTGGGACCGTCCGCACCGACGATGCCGGCACGGTCAATGGCAAACACGACTGACAGGTTCTGTATTGCGATGTCGTGGATGAGCTGATCGTACGCACGTTGTAAAAAAGTAGAGTAGATGGCGACCACAGGCTTTAAGCCATCGCAGGCCATGCCGGCGGCGAGCGTCACCGCGTGCTGTTCGGCGATACCTACATCGAAGTAACGCTGTGGAAAACGCTGAGCGAACTCGACCAGTCCAGAGCCTTCACGCATGGCAGGGGTAATGCCGATGAGCCGTTCATCCTGTAATGCCATGTCACATAACCACTGACCGAAGATCTCGGTGTAGCTTGGTGCGCTGCTGACATCGCTGGCATGAGATTTACCGGTGCTCAGATCAAATGCGCTGACGCCATGGTATTTTACCGGGGCATCTTCAGCAGGGAAGTAGCCTTTGCCCTTCTGGGTCTTGACGTGCAGCAAGCGTGGACCGGTCTGTTGATTGATGTTGTGCAGAACCGGGACCAGGGTATCGAGGTCGTGACCGTCGACCGGGCCGAAATAATTGAAGCCCAGTTCTTCGAACAGGGTTCCTGGTGTGACCATGCCTTTTACATGTTCTTCCGTACGTCTTGCCAGCTCCAGTGCGGGCGGGATATTTTCCAGTACTTTCTTGCTGCCTTCACGCAGTGATGAAAACAGGTCGCCGGATAACAGGCGGGTAAGGTGGTTTGATAAGGCACCAACATTTGGCGAGATCGACATGTCGTTATCATTGAGGATTACCAGCAGGTTGGTGCCCCCATTGTTGTCCATGGCACCGGCATGATTCAGTGCTTCAAACGCCATGCCGGCAGTCATTGCGCCATCTCCGATCACGGCCACACAGTGACGGTTCTCATTCTTCTGCCGGGCAGCGATGCTCATGCCCAGGGCAGCGGCGATCGAGGTACTGGAGTGGCCGGTACCAAAACTGTCATACTCGCTCTCTTCTCGCTTTGGAAACCCGGCAATGCCGCCTTTCTGTCGAAGACCAGCCATCTTTTCCCGGCGACCGGTAAGTATCTTATGCGGGTAGGTCTGGTGGCCAACATCCCAGACCAGGCGATCATACGGGGTATTGAACACGTGATGCAATGCCACGGTGAGCTCAACGGTACCCAGGCCGGCAGACAGGTGGCCACCAGTCGATGACACGCTTTCCAGCAGGAACTCACGTAACTGGCGTGCCAGTTCCTTCAGTTGCAGGCTATTGAGCTTGCGAACATCAGCAGCGGAGTCTATCGACTCAAGTAGCGACCAGTTGGCCTTAGAAAACGGCATAGACAACAGGCATGAACTGGAAAATTTTTTTACGGGACATGATTGATACCGGGCTCTTTAATACTGTCTCTCGACGATATATGCAGATAACTGACGTAGACTATCGGCTTTTTCGTCCAGCGGTTCAAGTATTTTTAGCGCCAGCTCATGTTGCTGTATGGCTCGTTGGCGTGATTCTTCGAGACCGAGGATCGCCGGAAAGGTCGGTTTCTCCTGTTCCTGGTCTGATCCCTGCGGTTTGCCCAGGGTCTCTGTGTCACCGATAACATCGAGGATATCGTCCTGAATCTGGAACGAAAGTCCGATACAGTGAGCGTAATCACTGAGCATGCTGAGTTCATCCTCATTGATATCCTGTTTGCACATACCGCCGAGCAGGATGCTGGCCCGGATCAGTGCGCCGGTTTTCAGCTGGTGCATGTGTTCCAGCTGTTGCAACGTGAGCTGTTTGCCGACGGATGCCAGGTCGACTGCCTGACCGCCGGCCATACCATGAGCGCCACTGGCTTCGGTCAACAGGCTCAGCATCGCGATGCGATGTTCGGGCGTCAGTTCTTTGTGATCATCTTTTGCCAGGATCTCATAGGCCAGAGCCTGTAAAGCGTCGCCAGCCAGCATCGCTGTGGCTTCATCAAATGCTTTGTGGCAGGTGGGTCGACCACGGCGCAGATCATCATCATCCATCGCCGGCAGATCATCATGGATCAGTGAATAGGCATGGATCATCTCGACGGCACAGGCAGGGATATCAAGCAGGTCGGTGGAAACGCCCATGGCTTCGCCGGCGGCATAAACCATGGCGGGCCGGATCCGTTTGCCGCCGCCGATGACAGAATATCGGATGGCTTCTGCCAGGTTATGTTCAGGTGGGTCTTCGCCAGGGAGATATTTATCTAGCGCAGCATTAACACGGTTCTGGTATAAATCCAGACGAGATTGAAATTCGTGAGGCATCAGTTCGCATTTCCCACCAGTATTTCAGATGCAGCTGATGTGCCTGAGCTAAAATAACGAGATGTTTGCTTAGATATCATTTGTTTGTGTTAGTTGGAGTGCCGTGGTGGGAAAGGTGAACCTGTCAATCATCCAGCTCTATGTCCTGTTCGAGTAACTTGCCGTTTTTTTCGACCAGCTGTTTGATTTTTAACTCGGCATTCTGCAAGGCCTGCTGGCATTCAGTGCTTAGCGCGATGCCTTTTTCGAAGCGTTTGAGTGACTCTTCCAGGCTGAGATTACCCTGTTCCATATCTTCGACCAGGGTTTCGAGCTCGGTTAATGCTTTTTCAAAATTGGGTGTCTTTTTAGCCATGCCGCATTTTAGCAAAAAAAGTCTATGTTAGTTGCATTAGGGAAAGAAGAAAAACTTTGAACCACAGAGACACAGAGGACGCAGTGAAATACATAGTTTTTAAATTTCAAAAACTTTGTGCCCTCTGTGTCTCTGTGGTTATCTTTATATTTTTAGCAGTGGACGCCAGCTACAGTGTTATAGCCTGGTCGATCAATTCACTGACGCGCTGTACGGCTATGATGTTCAGACCTTCGATGGTTTCGCCTTTTCTGGGTTTGTTAGCCTTTGGGATGATGGCGGTTTTGAAGCCATGTTTCGCGGCTTCACGCAGCCGCTCCTGGCCATTGGGTACCGGGCGGATCTCGCCATCCAGGCCGACTTCACCAAAGGTGAAGACATCATTCGGTAATGGCTTATCACGGAAACTGGATAATGCAGCAAGGATCAGCGCCGTGTCGGCCGAGGTTTCGGTGAGCCGCACACCGCCAACCACATTGATGAACACGTCCTGATCGAACATGGCGATACCGGCATGACGGTGCATCACGGCAAGCAGCATGTTCAGCCGATTAGGATCGAGGCCGAGGCAGACGCGTCGCGGATTGTTGCTGTGACTCTCGTCGACCAGTGCCTGTAACTCGATGAGGAGTGGACGGCTGCCTTCACGGGTAACGGTGATGATGCTGCCGGGCACCGGTTGTTCATGGCGTGACAGGAAGATGGCCGAGGGGTTGCTCACGGTTTTAAGGCCTTCGTCGGTCATGGCGAAGATACCTAGTTCATTGACTGCACCAAAGCGGTTTTTAATGGCGCGGATCATACGGTAACGCTCACCGGGATCACCCTCAAAATATAGTACCGTGTCCACCATGTGTTCGAGTACACGTGGACCGGCGAGTGTGCCTTCTTTGGTGACATGTCCGACCAGGAATAATGCCGTGCCAGTCTGTTTGGCGAACCGAACCAGCTGGGCGGCACTCTCACGCACCTGTGCGACAGCCCCGGGTGCGGACTGTAATGCTTCTGTGTAGACAGTCTGGATAGAATCGATAACGATTACTTTTGGCAGTTGTTCGCCGGCCAGTGTGATGATGTTTTCAACGCAGGTCTCTGACAGCAGGTTCAACCCTTTGTTTTCGAGACCGAGCCGGTGTGCACGTAAGCTGACCTGTTGCAGAGATTCTTCACCGGTAACATACAGGCAAGGCAGGGCCTCACTCAGGCTGGCCAGTGTCTGTGTCAGCAAGGTCGATTTGCCGATACCGGGATCACCACCGATCAGGGTGACGGAACCATGCACCAGGCCACCGCCAAGCACGCGGTCAAGTTCGCTGATGCGTGTAGCGGTTCGCATCTCGGCGTGCATCTCGATATCTTTAAGAGCCTGAATTTTTGCATGGCCCTTCTTACCGGCAAAACCCTGGCGGTTATTGGTGGTGATGGCGGTGATGGTTTCACTCATGGTGTTCCATTCACCACAGTCGCTGCACTGGCCTGCCCATTTTGAGTGGCTGGCTCCGCAGGAGGTACAGCTGTACTGTATTTTTGCTTTTGCCATGCTCAGGTATTCACCGGGCTATCTGATGATTCTTCATCTTCGATGGTTTCAGCTGCGTCACTGGTATCCTGAACCCTGGCGGTCTGCACAGCGTTGTTTGTCGATTTCATGATCTCGATAGTGTAGTTATCGACCATCAGGCTGGTACCGGTTTGAGGGATGATTTCCATGTGCTCGATGATTAAACCATTGAGTGTTTTAGGGCCATCCACAGGCAGTTCCCAGTCGAGAGCGCGGTTGATGTCACGTATATGAGTGTTGCCATCGATCAGGTAGGAGTTGTCTGACTGCTTATGGATACCGAGATTACGCGTCGGCGAGTCGGTGGTGAACTGGCCGACGATCTCTTCCAGGATGTCTTCCAGTGTGACCAGGCCCTGGATGCTGCCATATTCATCGACGACCAGGCCAGAGCGTCGGCGGTTGTCCTGAAAGTTTAATAGCTGTTGTGTCAGAGAGGTGCCGGCAGGGATGAAATATGCCGATGCGATCAAACCTTTTAGCGTTTTCATGTTCAGTTCATCGCGTGAGAACAGGTTCAGCACTTTTCGAAGATGCAGTACACCGATGGTGTCATCGATACTGTCATGAAATACCGGAACCCGGGTACGCTGGCTGTGGGTTATCTGATGAACGATATCATTCCAGTCATCGTTGAGGTCGATACCGGTGATCTCATTGCGCGGCACCATGATGTCTTCCACGCTAATCTGCTCGAGGTCGATGACGCTGAGCAGCATGTCAGAGTGCGCCTGTGGCATGAAGTGCTCTGCTTCGACGACCACCGCGCGCAGTTCATCCGCGCTCAGCTCCTGCCTGGTCTCCCTGTCGGGGTGTACGCCCAGCAATCGTAACAGTGCATTTGAAAAGATATTCACTAACCAGACAAAAGGGTAGAGCGGTGTAGCGATGACCGTGTAGACGTATGCTGACGGGAAAGCGAGCCTTTCCGGTTTCAATGCCGCCATAGTTTTTGGTGTAACTTCAGAGAATATAAGGATAACAAAAGCGAGAACAATGGGCGCTACTGCAAGGCCGATCTCGCCATAAAGGCGCAAGGCGATGATGGTCGCGACGGTAGCGGCAAAGATATTGACGATATTGTTTCCCAGCAGGATGAGGCCGAGTAAACGGTCAGGCCGGGCCAGCAGGATGGTGGCGAGCCTGGCGCCACGGTGCCCTTTGTCTGCCAGGCTTTTAAGGCGATAGCGGTTGAGCGTCATCAACGCTGTTTCTGAACCTGAAAAGAAGCCGGATAATAAGATCAGGATGGCGAGGATGATGAACAGCGAGGCTGTCGATAGTTCGTTCAAGGAGAGTTGTCTCTATATGACTTGTATTCGTTAATTATGTGTTAACGGTATTGAGTGTCAAGTTGTATTTATTACTGGTCATCTCGAGCAGTAGGAGATATCTTGTACACTGGTGGATTTAGATCTCTCGCATTCGTTCGAGATGACAATAAGTGTAGATGCTGTTTTGCTAGATCAGTATGATCTCAAGTACAAATTTGCTGCCGAAATAAGCCAGCATCAAACTGACAAAACCGCTCAATGTCCAGCGGATTGCGGTACGGCCACGCCAGCCCAGTTTCCAGTGACCGATAAGTAAAATCAGAAAAACGAACCATGCAAAGATAGATAGAACAGTCTTGTGCGCGAGTTGCTGAGCGAACATGTTTTCCAGAAAGATCAGGCCGCTGCCGAGAGAGATGGTCAGTGCAACAAAACCGACGACGATGACTTCGAACAATAAAACTTCCATGTTTTTTAGCGGCGGCATCAACCTGATAATACCGCCGGGTTGATGTGCGTGCAGGAACTTGCTCTGTATCGATAACAGGATGGCCTGCAGTGCCGCCAGCGCAAGTATGCTGTATGCGATTATGGAAGTTAATATATGAAAAATTAGCGCGTTTGAACTGTTGGGCGCAAGCAGGTGGCTACTGCTGCTGAGGCTGTCGATCAACATTGCCACTGCAGTAATGGGTAACAGGATCACGGCCAGGATATCGACCGGGTAACGCCACACGGCGGATAATGTCAGCAGGGTGATGAAGGCGCTGACCAGGGAAATCGCCGTGTAAAAACCCAGGTTGATGCCCATTGATGTCAGCATGCTGTTATAGAGTGTCAGACCATGCAGAAATAGGGCGGCCAGCCCTAACATCAGGATCTGTTTTTTAGATAGCAGGCCGTCGTTATCAGCCGAGGTATTTGCAGACCTTCCTAATCGAGAATAGAGTAGAGCAGAACAGGCGAGATATAGAAAAATTCCACTGTAGGTAATGATTAAATTGTCCATGCTGATTTTGTCTGCTGGTCTATACTGAGCTAAGGCTGTCGATTAATAATCAATCTGAAATTTTTTTGCGGCAGCAAAATGTGAGCTTGTTCACATTCTGACTATTCTGTCGACATATACTTTATTATTACGTGGCATGTTATCACTAGAATGGAACATAATGAAATGATAAGGCAGAAAAACCTTATGCTGAATAAGTGCAGGTGGATTAATGTGCAGGTAGATAAATGAGAGTGCGTGTTTTAGGGTGTAGCGGCGGTATTAACCAGAATGTGGCTACTACCTCATTTCTGATTGATGACGATATCCTGATCGATGCTGGCACCGGTGTATGTGATCTGTCGCTGGAAGAGATGCGCCGCATAAAGCATATATTCGTCACCCATTCTCACCTGGACCATATCGCTGCGATCCCCCTGCTGGCCGACACCCTGTTCGAAGACCTGATCGGGCAGCCGCTGATCGTACATGCCCTGCCTGAAACCATCAAAGCGCTGCGAGAACATATCTTTAACTGGACGATCTGGCCCAACTTCACCGAATTGCCGCATAAGACCAATGCAGTATTAAAGCTGGAAACTATGTCTGCGGGTGCTGTTACCGAGATTTCCGGTCGTCAGATCGAGATGATCAGCGTAAATCACTCGGTGCCCGGTGTCGGTTATTGCATCAAGGCCGAGGATAAAGTATTCGCCTTCAGCGGTGATACCACCAGTAATGAAAATTTCTGGGTCAGCCTGAACAAGTATGAATCGCTGGATCTGTTGTGTGTCGAGTCGGCATTTGCCGATAGAGACATCGAGCTGGCAAAAGTTGCTTTCCATTACTGCCCGAAATTACTGGCGGAAGATCTGCCAAAACTCAAACATAAACCCAGGGTCTGTATCTCTCACCTGAAACCCGGCTGTGAACTGGAAATTATGGCACAGTGCAGAGCGGCATTGCCTGACTGGGATATCTGCCAGCTTAAAAGTGGTGAAATTTTTCAGCTATGAGAATAAGCTAGAAATCAATCAGGCTGAAATATCTGAGGTAGCGTTTGTCCTTATTCGCTATAATTCATCGCTGTAGATTAATTTTCAATATTTTAAGGTATGCCATGTTTGATGGATTAAGTGACCGACTTGCCAGTACCGCGCAGAAATTGCGTGGTGAAGGCCGATTAACCGAAAGTAATATTCAGGATGCCCTGCGTGATGTGCGCATGGCATTGCTAGAGGCAGATGTTGCCCTGTCAGTGGTACGTGGCTTCATTGAAGACGTAAAACAGCGCGCCCTGGGTGAAGAGGTACTGACCAGCCTGAAACCGGGCCAGGTATTCGTCACTATCGTTCAGGATGAACTGGTCAAGGTGATGGGCGAGCAAAATGAGTCGCTCGATCTCAGTGCCCAGCCCCCCGCGGTTGTCCTGATGGCCGGCCTGCAGGGCGCAGGTAAGACCACTACCGTCGCCAAGCTGGCCAAGATGCTGCAGGAGCGAGAGAAGAAAAAAACATTAGTGGTGAGCTGTGATATCTATCGGCCGGCAGCGATCGAGCAGTTGAAAACACTGGCGTCGCAGGTCGGTGCGGAATTTTTCCCCAGCAGCACCGAGCAGAAACCGACAGATATCGCTAGAGCAGCTATCGACTATGCGCGTAAACATTACATCGATGTCGTCATCGTGGATACCGCGGGCCGCCTGCACATCGATACCGATATGATGGCTGAGATCAAAGCGGTACATGCAGCGGTCAACCCGGTAGAAACATTGTTCGTGGTAGACAGCATGACCGGTCAGGATGCGGCCAATACCGCACAGGCTTTCAACGAGGCGCTGCCGCTTACCGGTGTTGTTCTGACCAAGACAGATGGTGATGCGCGCGGTGGTGCAGCGCTGTCTATCCGTCAGATCACAGGCAAACCGATCAAGTTCATGGGGTCGGGTGAAAAGATTGAGGCGCTGGAGCCGTTCCACCCGGACCGTGTGGCGTCACGTATCCTCGGTATGGGTGATGTCCTGTCCCTGGTCGAGGAAGTGCAGCAGAAGGTAGACCATAAAAAAGCGGCGCAACTCGCGAAAAGGGTTCAGAAGGGTAAAAGTTTTAATTTCAATGACCTGAAAGAGCAATTCGAGCAGATGCAGAATATGGGGGGTATGGCAGGTTTGATGGACAAGCTCCCCGGGATGCCTGGCATGGCTGATAAGCTCAAGGACAAGGTCAACGACAAAGAGATGGGCCGCATGGTCGGTATCATCAATTCCATGACACCGAAAGAAAGAGCTTTTCCGGAGATTATCAAAGGTTCAAGAAAGCGCCGTATCGCCCAGGGTTGCGGTCTGCAGGTGCAGGATGTCAACCGGCTCATCAAGCAGCAGATGCAGATGAAGAAAATGATGAAAAAGATGTCAAAGGGCGGCATGGCGAAGATGATGCGTGCCATGAAAGGCGGCGGTATGCCACCGGGCATGGGCGGTCCGGGCGGAATGGGGTTCTAAAGCCGTCTAAAAAGCCAGTTTAATTAATGTCTAATTTATCCTGAATACAGGCTTCCATCTGGCGATATAATCACGTAAAATGCGCGGTTTCCTGTGGCCGGATGGTCATTTTTCGTTTAAGAATTTGAGAGTAACTGATGGTAACAATACGTTTATCTAGAGGCGGCGCCAAGAAAAAGCCTTTTTATCAC
>CBDUKK010000006.1:0-15713 GCA_965367795.1 uncultured Gammaproteobacteria bacterium | reverse complement strand
ATCCGCGTTATCCTGGTGAACTCCAATCCGGCGACCATAATGACCGACCCGGAAATCGCCGATGCGACGTATATCGAGCCGATCAACTGGCAGACAGTGGCCGCCATCATCGAAAAAGAAAAACCCGATGTGCTATTGCCGACCATGGGTGGGCAAACAGCGCTGAACTGTGCCCTGGACCTGGACCGCAAAGGTGTGCTCGAGAAGTTTGGCGTGGAGATGATCGGTGCCAAAAAAGAAGCCATCGATATGGCAGAAGACCGCGAGCGTTTCAAGGTGGCCATGGAAGAGCTGGGGCTGGATATGCCGCGTGCTGCCATCGCACACAGCATGGAAGAAGCTTACCAGGTGCAGGCGCAGGTCGGCTTTCCGACCATCATCCGTCCTTCGTTCACCATGGGTGGTAGCGGCGGCGGTATCGCCTATAACAAGGATGAGTTCGAAGAGATCTGCCTGCGCGGCCTGGATCTGTCGCCGGTAAGCGAGTTACTGGTCGAGGAGTCTATCTCTGGCTGGAAAGAGTACGAGATGGAAGTGGTGCGTGACAAAAATGATAACTGCATCATCATCTGCTCTATCGAAAACCTGGATCCGATGGGCATCCATACCGGTGACTCCATTACGGTTGCGCCGGCACAGACACTGACCGACAAAGAATACCAGCAAATGCGAGATGCGTCGGTTGCTGTATTACGTAAGATAGGTGTAGAAACGGGTGGCTCAAACGTGCAGTTTGCAGTGAACCCGGAAAATGGCCGCATGACCATCATCGAGATGAACCCGCGGGTATCACGTTCTTCCGCACTGGCATCGAAAGCAACCGGCTTCCCGATTGCAAAAATCGCTGCCAAACTGGCGATCGGCTATACCCTGGATGAGCTGCAGAACGAGATCACCGGCGGCGCAACACCGGCCTCATTCGAGCCGACCATCGATTACGTAGTAACAAAGATTCCACGTTTCACCTTCGAGAAATTCCCGCAGGCTGAAAACCGTCTCACCACACAGATGAAGTCTGTGGGGGAAGTGATGGCGATCGGCCGCACCTTCCAGGAATCGCTGCAGAAAGCCCTGCGTGGACTGGAAGTAGACATCGATGGCCTCAGTCCTGTACTTGATCCTGATATGGCTGAAGACGAAGTTGAGTCTTTTCTCAACCAGGAATTGAGTCTTGCAGGTGCTGACCGTCTGTTATACCTCGGTGATGCTTACCGGCGTGGCTATTCGAATGAGAAGATGTTCAGTCTGACCAAGATAGACCCATGGTTCCTGGTGCAGATCGAAGAGCTGATCAAAATCGAGATGGCGCTATCTGGCAGAACCCTGAACAGCATCGATAAAGACGAGATGTTCCAGCTGAAGCGTAAGGGTTTCTCCGACAGCCTGTTGGCCAGGGCGCTGGCGACTGATACCAGAGCGGTGCGTGAGTACCGCCATTCTCTGGATATCCGCCCGGTCTATAAACGTGTCGATACCTGTGCAGCTGAATTTTCGACCTCGACTGCTTATATGTATTCCAGCTACGAAGAAGAGTGTGAAGCGCAGGTTAGTGACAGAGAAAAAATAGTTGTCCTCGGTGGCGGGCCTAACCGTATCGGCCAGGGTATCGAATTCGATTACTGTTGTGTGCATGCGGCTTTTGCCATGCGTGATGACGGCTATGAGACCATCATGATCAACTGTAATCCAGAAACGGTCTCGACTGACTACGACACCTCGGACCGTCTTTATTTCGAGCCGTTGACGCTGGAAGATGTGCTCGAGGTGATGGATAAAGAAAAGCCGAAAGGAGTGATCGTGCAGTACGGTGGCCAGACCCCGTTGAAACTGGCCCGCGATCTGGAAGCAGCGGGTGTACCGGTTATTGGCACCACGCCGGATTGTATCGACCTGGCGGAAGACCGCGAGCGTTTCCAGCAGCTGGTCAATGAGCTCGGTCTCAAACAGCCGCCTAATCGCCTGGCGCGTTCCATTGATGAAGCCGTGAAGGGCGCAGATGAGATAGGTTTTCCTCTGGTGGTGAGACCGTCTTATGTACTGGGCGGCCGCGCAATGGAGATCGTCTATAACGAGACGGATCTCAAGTTCTATATGGAGAATGCGGTCAGTGTCTCTAATGATGCGCCGGTATTGCTGGATCGTTTCCTCGATGATGCCGTCGAGGTCGATGTCGATGCTATCTGTGATGGTGAGCAGGTATTGATCGGCAGCATCATGGAGCATATCGAGCAGGCTGGTGTGCACTCGGGCGACTCTGCCTGTTCTCTACCGCCTTATTCTTTATCGGCAGAGGTTCAGGACCAGTTACGTGAGCAGACCCGCCAACTGGCATTAAAGCTGGGCGTGGTTGGTCTGATGAATATCCAGTTTGCTATCCAGTTCACCAGAGATGATGCAAACATCTACCTGCTGGAAGTCAATCCTCGAGCATCACGCACAGTGCCTTTTGTTTCCAAGGCCACCGGTGTGCCGCTGGCGAAGATAGCGGCGCGTTGTATGGCGGGTAAATCACTGGCTGAGCAGGGTGTTACAGAAGAGACCGTGCCAAAGAATTTTGCCGTCAAAGAATCTGTCTTCCCGTTCGTCAAATTCCCTGGTGTGGATCCATTGCTGGGTCCCGAGATGAAGTCCACCGGGGAGGTAATGGGTGTCGGTAAGACCTTCGGTATGGCGTTTGCCAAGGCGCAGCTAGGTGCCGGTGTTAATCTGCCGACCAGCGGCCGGGTTTTTATCAGTGTGCGTGAAAGAGATCGTGATCACGCGGTCACACTGGGTCGAGAACTGTCAGCAAAAGGTTTTGACCTGGTGGCTACCAGTGGTACTGGCATCGCATTAAAGGAGGCGGGTATCGAGTGTAAGTTGGTGAATAAGGTTTATGAAGGGCGCCCGCATATCGTCGATATGATCAAAAATGGCGATATAGCGCTGATCCTGAATACCACCGAAGGTAAAAAAGCGATCCACGACTCCTATACCATTCGTGCCTCAGCATTACAGCACAAGGTGAGTTACACTACCACCATCGCCGGTGCGAATGCGACCGTGCGAGCGTTAGATTACCTGGAAGTAAGAGATGTAACACGCTTACAGGACTTACATGAAGCGATCCACCAAGAGAAGAAAGAGGCTAAAGCGTGAACAAAGTGCCAATTACCGTACGCGGTGCACAAAAATTACAGGACGAACTGCTGCAGTTAAAAACGGTTGACCGCCCAAGAGTGATCGATGCGATCGCGACTGCGCGTGAACATGGTGACCTGAAAGAAAACGCTGAATACCATGCGGCGCGCGAGCAGCAGGGATTCATCGAGGGTCGTATCAAGGATATCGAAGGAAAACTGGGTAACGCGACTATCATCGACGTTACCACTGTCAATGCTAATGGCAAGGTCGTGTTCGGTGCCACGGTTGACGTCGCTGACGAAGAGACCGGTGACGAACTAACCTATCAGATCGTCGGTGAAGATGAAGCGGATATCAAAAAAAATATGATCTCAATAGGCTCACCGATCGCGCGTGCACTGATCGGCAAAGAAGCAGGCGATGTCGCCGAAGTGCAGACCCCCGGTGGCATGCGCTCACTGGAAATCGTCGAGATAAAATACATCTAATAGAATTATCGTCCGCAGATGAACGCAAATGGACGCAGATTAAAAAAACAATAAAATCAGCTTTTATTCGCGTCCAATTGCGTTCATCTGCGGATTAATTTCTTTTTATATTTAAAATATTTTTTATGAGCCTTTCAAAAAAACAGATCAAGTTCTTGCGCGCTAAGTGCCATAGTCTTAAAGCGGTAATCCTGTTGGGGCAGAAGGGCCTGACCGATGAAGTGTTAAGCGAGCTGGATAACGCACTGACTCACCATGAACTGGTCAAGATCAAATTATCTGTCGATGACCGCGATGCACGCAAACAGTTGATTGCAGATATCTGTGATAAAACACATTCCGAGCAAGTGCAGTCTATTGGTAAAACACTTTCGGTCTATCGCGTCAACCCTGACAGGGCGGTTATCGAGCTGCCTTAGGGTCCTGCTGAATTAAACATTTTCGTTTGCGTTCATTCGCGTTCATTTGCGGATAAGATTAAACAATGGCAAAAAGCAAAAGCAGTAAGGGCTGGTTAACAGAGCACTTCGACGATGAATATGTTCGTCGCTCCCAGCAGGACGGCTACCGCTCTCGCGCTATCTACAAGCTCATCGAGATCGATGATAAGGACCGCCTGATAAAGCCTGGTATGACAATTATCGACCTGGGTGCTGCGCCGGGTGGCTGGTCTGAGTACTGTGTAAAAAAACTGGGTAAAAACGGTACAGTAGTAGCGCTAGATATCCTGCCGATGGAACCAATCGATGAAGTGACTATCATACAAGGAGACTTCCGTGAAGATGCTGTATTCGAAGAATTGATGGCAGTAATGAACAATGCGCAGGCAGACCTTGTAATCTCAGATATGGCCCCCAACATAAGTGGCATGGAGTCTGTCGATATGCCAAGGGCTTATTACCTGTGTGAACTGGCACTGGACTTCGCCAGGCAGGTGTTAAAGCCGGGTGGTGGGCTCCTGGTCAAGCTGTTTCAGGGAGAAGGTTTTGAAGCTTATAACAAAGAGCTGAAAGCCAGTTTTTCCAAAGTGGTGATGCGAAAGCCCAAAGCATCAAGAGCCAGAAGCCGCGAGATTTACGCGCTGGCGACAGGTTTTCTTGGCAATGAGCTTTAAATTGTTGTAAGTTAGAAACATACTAATTTCTTCGTCATGCGTAATGGCGAAATGATATCTGGAGTGATCAATTGAACGATCTAGCAAAAAATCTGGTTTTATGGGCTGTTATAGCGGTAGTTCTGCTGTCGGTTTTCAGTAATTTCAGTAAACAGTCGGGCAGTGCCCAAACCATACCTTATTCAACTTTCGTTGAGATGGTAAAGTCTAACCAGGTTTCCCAGGTAACGATCGAAGGTCGTGATATCAAGGGTAAAACCACTAGCGGCAGTGTATTCAAAACCTTTAGTCCTGAAACCAGCAATACCGCGATGATCGGTGACCTGCTGGACAGCGGCGTTGAGATTACTGCGGCAGCACCTGAAGGCCAGTCATTATTGATGACTATCTTCATCTCCTGGTTCCCCTTCCTGTTACTTATCGGTATCTGGATATTCTTCATGCGCCAGATGCAGGGCGGCGGCGGTGGCCGTGGTGCCATGTCCTTCGGCAAGAGCAAAGCACGCATGCTGGGTGAAGATGAGATCACTGTTACTTTTAAAGATGTGGCAGGTGCTGAAGAAGCCAAGGAAGAAGTGGTTGAGCTGGTCGACTTTTTAAAAGATCCGACTAAATTTCAGAAGCTGGGTGGCAAGATCCCAAGCGGTGTGCTGATGGTCGGTTCGCCGGGTACCGGTAAAACACTGCTGGCGAGAGCGATTGCCGGTGAGGCTAAAGTGCCATTTTTCACCATCTCGGGTTCTGATTTCGTCGAGATGTTTGTCGGTGTTGGTGCCTCACGGGTACGTGACATGTTCGAGACCGCGAAAAAACATTCACCCTGTATCATTTTCATCGACGAGATCGATGCCGTAGGCCGTCACCGTGGTGCCGGACTGGGCGGTGGTCACGATGAGCGTGAACAGACATTAAACCAGTTGCTGGTTGAGATGGACGGCTTCGAAGGTAACGAAGGGGTTATCGTCATCGCTGCCACTAACCGCCCTGATGTGCTTGATCCCGCACTGTTACGGCCTGGCCGTTTTGACCGTCAGGTAGTGGTACCACTGCCGGACATCCGTGGTCGTGAGCAGATCCTCAAGGTGCATATCCGTAAGGTGCCTGAGGCTACTGATGTTAAGCCAGCGATCATCGCACGTGGTACGCCAGGGTTTTCCGGTGCGGATCTGGCCAACCTGGTGAACGAGGCTGCTCTGTTTGCTGCGCGTGAAAACTGTAAAGAGGTGAACATGTCTCACTTCGAGCGTGCAAAAGACAAGATCATGATGGGTGCGGAGCGCCGCAGCATGGTGATGTCCGAGAAAGAGAAAAAACTCACCGCCTATCATGAGGCGGGTCATGCCATCGTCGGTCGTATAGTGCCCGAGCATGATCCGGTCTATAAGGTCAGTATTATTCCTCGTGGCCGTGCGCTGGGTGTGACCATGTTCCTGCCCGAGGAAGATCGTTACAGCCACAGTAAAAAGCATCTCGAAAGCCAGATATCAAGCCTGTTTGGCGGACGTATCGCAGAAGAGCTGATCTACGGTAAAGACAGCGTGACTACCGGTGCATCGAATGATATCGAGCGTGCTACCGAGCTGGCTCGCAGCATGGTGACCAAGTGGGGTTTGTCTGAGCGATTGGGTCCGCTTTCATATTCTGAAGATGAGGGTGAGGTGTTCCTCGGCCGTTCGGTAACGCAGCATAAGAATATGGGTGACGATACTGCCCGTATCATCGATGAAGAGATCCGTGACCTGATCGATCGTAACTACGAGCGTGCTGAAAATATCCTGAAAGAGCGTATGGATGTGCTCCATAGTATGACCGATGCATTGATGAAATACGAAACCATCGACGCAGAGCAGATCGATGCTCTGATGGAAGGCAGGGAAGTGCCTGCACCTAAAGACTGGGTTGATCTGGATATAGACGATGATGATGCCGGCAGTTCTATGTCTGGTAAAGAAGACAAGAAGGATTCTGGTGATGGAACCATCGGCGGACCTGCAGGACAGCATTAGTCTAAATTATCGGGTTGTTTTAAGATGAAAACCACAGAAAGGGGCGTCAGCCCCTTTCCTGTTTTTAGATGTATAAGAATTATGTCGGTTGAAATATAGTGCAGCAACTACTAAATAAGATTCACTCGGGGCGATGGGTGGTGATGGGCATATTGAATGTTACGCCTGACTCGTTTTCTGACGGTGGCCAGTTCAATCGACTTGAGGATGCCCTGGAGCGTGCCTTGCAGATGCAGGAACAGGGGGCGGAAATTATCGATATTGGCGGCGAATCCACCCGTCCCGGTGCAACGCCTGTAGCTGTTGACGAAGAGATCGACCGCGTCATCCCGGTTATCGAAAAAATCCGGCAGCATTCCGATATCGCTATCTCTATCGATACCAGCAAACCCCGGGTGATGAGAGCGGCTATCGAAGCGGGTGCCAGTATGGTTAACGATGTCAATGCTCTACATGCCGAGGGTGCCATTGAGCTATGTGTTGAATACCAGGTTCCAGTATGTCTGATGCATAAACAGGGCGATCCATCAGATATGCAGGACAGGCCGCAATATGAAAATGCTGTGGAAGAGATCAAGCAATATCTTATCGAGCGGGCAAATATCTGTATCGAGGCTGGTTTGCCAGCAGAAAAAATATGCATTGATCCTGGCTTTGGCTTTGGCAAAACACTGGAAAATAATCTATCTTTATTAAAAGAGATGGCACAGTTCTGTGCGCTGGATTATCCGGTTCTGGTGGGTATTTCCAGAAAGAGCATGTTTGGACTGTTGCTGGGCAGAGAAGTAGAAGACAGGCTGGTGGCTAGTACATCCGCAGTGGTCATCGCCTATCATAAAGGTGCGCGATTTTTCCGGGTACATGATGTGGCAGAGACCTGTGATGCATTAAAGTTATGTGAAGCCATAAAGTAGGTTAAATAGGTAGGGACTGGAATGACAAAAAAATATTTTGGTACAGACGGTATTCGGGGCAAGGTGGGCACTGGTTTGATGAGCCCGGAGAAGGTCCTCAAGTTAGGCTGGGCAGTCGGCAGGGTGCTGGCATCGCATGAGAACGGAAGTAACCAGAGTAATCGAGTGGTCATCGGCAAAGATACCAGGATTTCTGGTTATATGTTTGAGTCTGCCCTGGAAGCCGGACTGTCAGCTGCTGGTGTTGATGTCGAGTTGCTAGGACCGATGCCGACACCGGGTATTGCCTATCTGACGCGTACCCTGCGTGCTTCAGCGGGAATCGTGATCAGCGCTTCGCACAATCCTTATTATGATAATGGCCTCAAGTTCTTTTCACCGGAGGGTAAAAAGCTTGATGACGAGCTGGAGCATGAGATCGAGACGGCGTTTGAATCTGAAATGGTGATTGCCGAGTCTGCTTCACTTGGTAAGGCGCACCGCATGGTCGACGCGCAGGGCCGATATATCGAAGCCTGCAAAGCGTCTATTCCTATCAATGTCCGTCTCAAAGGCTTAAAGGTTGTGCTGGATTGTTCTAACGGTGCAACTTACGATATCGCGCCGAAAGTCTTTACAGAGCTAGGGGCAAAAGTTATATCTACCGGTGATAGGCCTGATGGCCTCAATATTAACTTCGAGTGCGGTTCTACCCACCCGCAGCAACTTGTTACACGGGTTAAAGTAGAAGGTGCTGACCTGGGTATCGCATTTGATGGTGATGGTGACCGGGTGCTGATGGTCGATAATCAGGGTGAGGTAGTCGATGGCGATGAACTTTTATATATCATCGCCAGGTCACGTCTGAGTGCTGGTGAAAATGTCGGCGGTGTGGTTGGAACCCTGATGACGAACCTGGGTATGGAGCTGGCGATCAAAGAGCTGGGGCTCAACTTTGCACGCAGCAAAGTCGGCGACCGTTATGTGCTGGAAACGCTGAATGAAAATAACTGGACCATCGGTGGCGAATCTTCCGGGCATATAATCTGCCTGGACCGAACCACGACAGGTGATGGTATCGTTTCAGCCCTGCAGGTACTTGCTTACCTGGTGACAGAGAATATCAGCCTGCACGAAGCCAAATCTGGCATGAAAAAATTCCCGCAATTGATGATCAATGTCCCGTTACAGGGTAACGCTGATCCTATGCAGTCATCGGCGGTTCAGCAATCGGTTGTTCAGGCCGAGAACAGGCTGGCTGGTCGTGGCCGCGTGTTGTTGAGGCCGTCGGGCACCGAGCCATTGATCAGGGTGATGGTCGAGGGTGAAGATGAGCTACTGGTCACTCAATTGGCTAATGAGATCGCAACCCAGGTCGAGCAGGCGGCGCAAGCGGCATAAGGTTTTTTCTGCAGGCTGTCATCACGAGGAATGGCGGGGCTTTTTCTCCAGGCAGCCCGATATCTCAGCTTTTCTCGGGATGACATGTACGGATTGTATTCAAGTCGTCATAATTTCTATTGTGTAATAAGGATTGTTTATCAGATGCTTCAGTAAGTCGTTGATAAACGTAATAAACGCGATTTTGTGACGTTTCCTACTGTTTTCCCTCAATAAATTGCCTTTATCCTCATTGATTTATTAGTCCCTGACAGGTATCCTTCACACCCTTTAAAACACGGTTGGAGAATGTAATGCGTCAGGTGATGGTAGCTGGCAACTGGAAAATGAATGGTTCCAGTGATTCGGTCAAAGAATTAATGGCGGGTATCAAAGAAGGTATGGCTTCGGTAACGAAAGCCGAGGTGGTCGTCTGTCCTCCTGCGGTTTACATCCCTCGTGTTTCTGGCGCTGCTGATGGCACTGCAATCAAGGTCGGTTCGCAGAATGTCTGTGATCAGGACAGTGGTGCATTTACTGGTGAGATCTCGGCTGATATGTTAAAAGATGTCGGCTGTGAATACGCCATCATCGGCCACTCCGAGCGCCGTGCGTTGTATGGCGAGAGTGATGAGCTGATCGCAAAACGTTTCGCTGCGGCCCGCCGTAATGGTGTAAAGCCAATATTCTGCATCGGTGAGACGCTCGAAGAGCGTGAATCGGGTATTACCAATGATGTCTGTGCTCGTCAGATAGATGCAGTTATTGCACTGGAAGGTGTTGAGGCGCTGGCTGAAGGTGTTATCGCCTATGAGCCAGTCTGGGCGATCGGTACGGGTAAGACCGCATCACCAGAGCAGGCGCAGGAAGTACATGCTTTTATCCGTGGCAAGATAGCTGCGCTAAATGCTGATGTGGCCGAAGGCTTGCGTATTCTTTACGGCGGTAGTATGAATCCGGGCAATGCGAAAGAATTGATCGGTCAGCCTGATATCGATGGCGGTCTGATCGGCGGCGCATCGCTGAAGGCTGAAGATTTTCTGGCGATCTGCCAGGCAGCTGAGTAATTTCAGCTTATTTGACTACAGGTTTTTATTGAGCAGGTTTATTTAGTGGATATTATTCTTCTTGTTTTACATGTCGTATTATCACTGGGCATCATTACTCTGGTGTTATTACAGAAAGGTGCAGGCGCGTCAGCGGGTGCGGCTTTCGGCGGCGGCGGTGGTTCTGGCAGCGTATTCGGTGCAACCGGTTCGGCCAACTTTCTGAGTAAAACAACCGCGATCTTTGCTATCGGCTTTTTCGTGAATAGCCTGGTTCTGGCCTACCTGGCAGCAAACCGGGAAGTACAGACTGAGAGTGTGCTGGACGCACTGATAGAGCAACCTGCTGCTATAGAAGAAACGATTGAAGTGCCAGTCGCTGACGATGTGCCGGCGCCTGAAGCAATGGCACCTGTTGAAGACAGTGACGCCGCTGTTGATGGTGTACCACCAGCGGATGTGCCACCACCTGCGGGTGAGTAGAAACGAATACAGCTTGTATGCATAGCTGGCCGATGTGGTGGAATTGGTAGACACGCTATCTTGAGGGGGTAGTGGCGAAAGCTGTGCCGGTTCGACTCCGGCCATCGGCACCAAATTAATTGCGGGATTGACGTCGCGGGAAGCCACGTATAAAAATAACTGTGGCGCGGGATGCGTTGGTATAAAAGTACTTATATTTATAATCCTGGAAAAATTGTGTTCCAGGCGTTATAACCAAAGGGTCCAAGATATGCTCGAAAATTATTTGCCGGTATTGATATTTCTCGTTATCGGCATGCTTGTCGGTGTGGGTGCGATGTTTGTCGGTGGTTTCGTACTGGCACCTTCAAAACCCGATGCAGCAAAAAACTCACCTTTCGAATGTGGTTTCGAGGCATTCGAAGACGCGCGCCTGAAATTCGATGTGCGTTACTACCTGGTCGCTATCCTGTTTATTATCTTTGATCTCGAGATCGCATTCTTATTCCCATGGGCTGTCGTGCTCGACAAGATCGGATTGTTCGGTATCCTGGCGATGGGGCTGTTCCTCGGTATCCTGGTGATCGGTTTCATCTATGAATGGAAAAAAGGAGCACTGGAATGGGAATAGAAGGCGTATTAGAAAAGGGTTTTGTCACCACCTCGGCAGATAAATTAATCAACTGGGCACGTACCGGTTCGATGTGGCCGATGACATTTGGCCTGGCCTGCTGTGCGGTTGAGATGATGCAGGCAGGTGCCTCGCGTTATGACCTGGACCGTTTCGGCATGTTGTTCCGTCCGAGTCCCCGTCAGTCTGACGTGATGATCGTCGCTGGCACCCTGTGCAACAAGATGGCGCCGGCATTGCGCAAAGTCTATGATCAGATGGCCGAGCCACGCTGGGTTATCTCCATGGGCTCATGTGCCAATGGCGGTGGTTATTATCATTATTCCTATTCAGTGGTGCGTGGCTGTGACCGTATCGTGCCGGTCGATATCTATGTGCCAGGCTGTCCACCGACTGCTGAAGCATTACTGTATGGCATCCTGCAGCTGCAGAACAAGATTCGACGTACCAATACTATCGCTCGTCAACCGGAACAGCTAGAAGATAGCGTAAAAGCTGAGGCATAGGCAGGACTGATGAACGTAGAAGAATTATCACAGGCGCTAACCACCACCTTTGGCTCAAAGCTGCAGTCAAATGTCGTCACTCAAAATGATGTGTCTGCTGAAGTCACCATCGAGGTTTCGGTAAACGATGCGCTGTCTGTTTTTGAGTTGATACGTGATGATGAGTCGCTAAAGTTTGAGCAGTTGATCGATGTCTGCGGTGTCGACTATTCGGAATATGGCAACGTGGAGTGGGCGACCGATGAGTCATCATCGACCGGTTTCAGTCGCGGTGTCGAGCCGGCCGTTGGTGCCCGCCTGCGCTTCGGCGAAGATCCTGAACATGTCAACACGGACCGCCCGCGTTTCGCTGCGGTGTATCATCTCATGTCGGTGACTCATAACCATCGTTTACGTGTTCGCGTCTATTGTGAGAGCGAAGCCGTGCCGATGGTGCATTCTGTTATCGATCTCTGGCCGTCAGCCAACTGGTTCGAGCGCGAGGCATTTGATCTATACGGCATCATCTTCGATGGCCATCCAGACCTGCGTCGTATCCTGACCGATTATGGTTTTGTCGGCCATCCGTTCAGAAAAGATTTTCCGCTGATCGGCCATGTCGAGATGATCTATGACGAAGAGCAAAAGCGCGTGATCTATCAGCCCGTCAGTATCGAGCCGCGTGTTCTTGTGCCACGAGTGATCCGTGATGACGGCCGTTTTGATGAAGAAGTTTCTGTAGCGGCGGATGATATTAATACGGAGAGCGCAGATGCCTGAGATTCGTAATTACACATTGAACTTTGGCCCGCAGCATCCTGCCGCACACGGTGTCTTACGCCTGGTGCTGGAGATGGACGGCGAGGTCATCGAACGTGCTGACCCGCATGTCGGTCTGTTGCACCGCGCCACCGAAAAACTCGCCGAATCAAAACCCTATAACCAGAGCATCGGTTACATGGACCGGCTCGATTACGTCTCCATGATGTGCAACGAGCACGGTTATGTCATGGCGATGGAAAACCTGATGAACATTACTGTGCCGGAGCGCGCGCAGTATATCCGCGTCATGTTCGACGAGATAACACGCATCCTGAACCACCTGCTGTGGATCGGTGCTCATGCACTCGATGTCGGCGCCATGACCATGTTCCTGTATGCATTCCGTGAACGTGAAGACCTGATGGACGCCTATGAGGCGGTATCTGGTGCACGTCTGCATGCGACATATTATCGCCCGGGCGGTGTCGCCCGTGACCTGCCTGATACTATGCCGCAGTACAAGAAATCCAAATGGCACAGCCAGCGTGAAGTGAACAAGCTGAATGAGAACCGTGAAGGTTCGCTGCTGGACTTCCTCGAAGATTTTACCAACCGATTTCCCGGTTACGTCGACGAGTATGAGACCCTGCTCACCGATAACCGTATCTGGAAACAGCGTACTGTGGATATCGGCATCGTTTCCCCGGAGCGTGCAAAAGCACTCGGTTTTACCGGTCCGATGATCCGTGGTTCCGGTATTGCCTGGGACCTGCGTAAGAAGCAGCCATATGAAGTCTATGACCGCATGGAGTTCGATATCCCGATCGGCACCAACGGCGATTGTTATGACCGTTACCTGGTGCGTATCCAGGAGTTCCGCGAGTCCAACCGTATCATCAAGCAGTGCATCGACTGGCTGCGTGAAAACGATGGCGCGATAATAACTGAAAACCACAAGATCGCACCACCGAAGCGTGAAGAGATGAAAGCTGACATGGAGTCGCTGATCCACCACTTTAAACTGTTTACCGAGGGTTTCTGTCTGCCTGAAGGCGAGGCCTATGCGGCAGTCGAGCACCCGAAAGGTGAGTTCGGCTGTTACCTGGTCTCGGATGGTGCCAACAAACCGTACCGTCTGAAGATACGTGCACCGGGTTTCGTACACCTGTCTGCACTGGATGAGATGGTACGTGGCCATATGCTGGCTGACGTGGTTGCGGTTATCGGTACCCAGGATATCGTGTTCGGCGAGGTTGATCGATAATGACTGCCAAGACTATGACAACAAGTACTATAGCGATGACACAATTATCAGCTCATGCACGTGAAGAGATCGACGAATTACTGTCGCATTTTCCTGCGGAGCAGAAAAAATCTGCATTGCTGGGTGCGCTCAACGTCGTGCAGCATGAAAACAATGGTTTCCTGACTGACGAGTTGATGGAGCTGGTAGCTGATTACCTGGGGCTGGCAAAGATCGAGGTTTACGAGGTTGCCAGTTTCTATTCGATGTATGAATTGAAGCCGGTCGCGCGAAACAATGTAGCGATATGCACCAACATAAGCTGCATGCTAATGGGGTCACAGAGCATCGTTGATCATGTCGAGAAAAAACTCGGTATCAAGATCGGTGACAGCACCGACGACGGCCGCATCTATCTGAAAAAAGAAGAAGAGTGCCTGGCGGCCTGTGCCGGCGGCCCGATGATGCAGGTCAACCACGTTTATTATGAAAATCTCACGCCAGAAAAAGTGGATGAGATACTGGATAGTCTGGAGTAACACACATGTCAGGTGTTTCGATGAAAAATGCGGCTAAGCCAGAAGTGACCAAACCGATGGTTAATACTAAAAATGAGCAGGTGTGTTTTGCCACGCTGCAGTTTGAAGATAGGCCATGGTCATACGAGAACTACCTGAAAACCGGTGGTTACGAAGCATGGAAAAAGATTCTTAAAGAAAAGATCTCGCCCGAAGACGTGGTCGAAGAGATCAAGAAGTCGGGCCTGCGTGGTCGTGGTGGTGCGGGTTTTCCTACCGGGCTGAAGTGGAGCTTCATGCCACGCACCGCACCGGTGCAGAAATACCTGGTGTGCAATTCGGATGAATCCGAGCCCGGCACCTGTAAAGACAGAGAGATCCTGCGTTATAACCCGCATGCACTGGTCGAGGGTATGGCGATCGGTTGTTATGCCATGGGTGCCGACGCGGGCTATAACTACATGCGCGGCGAATTCATGGATGAGCCGGCTATCCACTTCAAGCAGGCTTTGAAAGAAGCTTATGACAATGGATTGCTTGGCGAAAACATCCTGGGTTCCGGTGTCAATATCGACCTGCATGCTTCGCTGGGTGCGGGTGCCTATATCTGCGGTGAAGAAACGGCACTGCTGAATTCACTGGAAGGTAAACGTGGTCTGCCACGCTTTAAGCCACCATTCCCGGCCAATTTTGGCCTCTACGGAAAACCGACCACGATCAATAATACGGAAACACTTTCATCGATCCCTGCGATCATGCGCAACGGCGGTGACTGGTTCCAGAACCTGGGTATCCCAAACAGCGGCGGTGTTAAGCTGTTCTCGGTATCCGGGCATGTGAATAAGCCCGGTAACTTTGAGATCCCGATGGGCACTTCTTTCGCTGACCTGCTGGAGATGGCGGGTGGCGTGAAAGACGGCCGTAAACTGAAAGCGGTCATTCCCGGTGGTTCGTCTGTGCCGGTAGTGCCTGGCGATATCATGATGCAGGCCAACATGGATTATGACTCCATCGTTGAAGCGGGTTCGATGCTGGGTTCCGGCGCTGTTATCGTCATGGATGAGACTACTGATATGGTGCAGGCACTGCGTCGTATCTCGCAGTTTTATTTTTCAGAGTCATGCGGTCAGTGTACGCCATGCCGTGAAGGTACCGGCTGGTTATACCGTATGCTGACGCGTATCGTTGAAGGCAAGGGCACCATGGCCGATCTCGATAAGCTCGATGATGTTGCCAGCAAGATCGAAGGCAGGACGATCTGTGCGCTGGGCGATGCGGCGGCGATGCCGGTACGCAGTTTCCTCAAGCATTTCCGCAACGAGTTTGAGTATTACGTAGAACATAAACACAGCATGGTGAAGGCGGTTTAACAATGCGATGTTTAAAAACTTTGGGTCCGCAAATGAATGCAAATGAACGCAAGTTTTGTTTTGCTGGGTCCACCAGCTATAGCGTCGTACGCCAGTCATCGGATGTTTCATCTGTAAGCATTTTTGAAAATAATATTAATTATTCGCGTTCATTTGCGTTCATTTGCGGAAAATAAATAGTTATGTCTGAAG
>CBDUKK010000005.1:0-16015 GCA_965367795.1 uncultured Gammaproteobacteria bacterium | reverse complement strand
TGCGATATGGTCACCCGGTAAGCCGATGACACGCTTGATGTAGTCCAGGTTTGGATCCCGCGGATAACGGAAGACGACGATATCGCCACGTTCGGGATCTCCCAGTTCGAATATTTTTTTATTCAATACCGGCAGCTTTATACCGTAGGCAAACTTATTGACCAGGATAAAATCACCGATATAGAGAGACGGTAACATCGAGCCCGATGGAATCCTGAACGGTTCCACGATGAAACCACGCAATAAAAACACGATCAACAAGACCGGGAAAAATGATTTGGAATACTCGACGATGACGGGCTCTGAAGTGTTCCTGCTGACTTCGACACCCTGGTGGATATCTGTCGAAGCCTGTATGACCTCACTGCGCTTAGGCGCAAAGATCCACGTATCGATCAACCAGACAAGGCCGGTAAAAACCACCGCAATAAATAAATAAAAAGAAAAATCTAAAATCATTACTCGTACACTATAAAAATTATTGGTTAGAAGTTTAGGCTGTAATTGTTAATTATCTACCCTAATTGTCTACTTTAAGTACCGCGAGGAATGCTTCCTGTGGTATTTCGACCTTGCCGAACTGTTTCATACGCTTCTTGCCTTTTTTCTGCTTCTCCAGCAATTTACGCTTACGTGAGACGTCACCGCCATAACACTTTGCTGTAACATTTTTCCGTAGCGCCTTGACCGTACTGCGTGCGATGATATTCCTGCCTATGGCGGCCTGGATGGCTATATCGAACATCTGGCGAGGGATCAGTTCACGCATCTTTTCTACGACTTCACGACCACGCCTGATACTGGCGTCACGGTGCGCGATGATAGACAGCGCATCGACACGTTCACTGTTGATCAGGATATCTATCTTCACCAGGTCAGCTGCCTGAAAACGGTCAAACTCATAATCGAAAGAAGCATAACCACGGCTGACAGATTTCAGACGGTCGAAGAAGTCGAGCACGACTTCACTCAGTGGCATCTCATAGTTCAGCGAGACCTGGCTACCCATGTACTGCATGTTCAATTGTACACCGCGTTTTTCCACACAAAGTGTGATCACGTTGCCGACGTACTCCTGTGGCACCAGGATATTGGTCTTGATGATGGGCTCACGCAGCTCTTCGATAAAGTTTACTTCCGGCAGGTCTGCCGGGTTATGGATCTCGTAGACCTTACCTTTGGTATCCAGCACTTCGTAGACCACCGTGGGTGCGGTAGTGATCAGGTTTAGATCATACTCGCGTTCCAGGCGCTCCTGTACGATTTCCATGTGCAGCATACCGAGGAAACCGATACGGAAACCGAGGCCCAGAGCCGATGAGTTTTCCGGCTCATACTTTAGCGACGCGTCATTCAACGTAAGTTTATCGAGTGAATCACGAAAATCATTATAATCGTCTGAACTCACCGGGAACATGCCGGCGAAAACACGCGGCTGAACTTCCTTAAAACCCTCTAACGCCTCGGTCGAGGGGTTGTCCGTCATGGTGATGGTATCGCCCACCTTGGCAGAATCGATCTGTTTCAGACTGGCTATGATGTAACCCGCCTGACCGGCAGATAAAACGTCACGGTCTTCCCGCTTCGGCGTAAAAACACCGACTTTATCGACCAGGTAACTACGCTGAGACGACATCACGGTCATCTTTTTACGTGGTGATATCTGGCCCTGCATGACCCGGACCAGGATGATGACCCCGACATAAGAATCAAACCAGGAGTCGATGATCAGTGCCTGTAATGGTGCATCTGGATCTCCCTCTGGCGGAGGTACTTCGGCGACGATCTGCTCCAGCAACTCATGGATACCTTCACCGGTTTTCGCGCTGACACGCAACGCATTACTGGCATCGATACCGATGACTTCTTCGATCTCTTCACTGACTCGCTCAGGGTCAGCTGCCGGCAGATCGATCTTGTTCAGTACGGGAATCACTTCCAGTCCCTGCTCGATCGCCGTGTAGCAGTTAGCAACGCTCTGCGCCTCGACGCCCTGTGATGCATCAACGATCAACAGCGCTCCCTCGCAGGCAGCCAGCGAGCGGGATACCTCGTATGAAAAATCTACATGGCCCGGCGTATCGATAAAGTTTAACTGGTAGATCTCACCATCATCCGCCTTGTAGTTGAGGGTGACACTCTGTGCTTTGATGGTTATGCCGCGCTCGCGTTCCAGGTCCATTGAATCCAGCACCTGGGCTGACATCTCACGGCTACTTAGACCTTCACATGACTGGATCAGGCGGTCAGCCAGCGTCGACTTACCATGATCGATATGCGCGATGATAGAAAAATTTCGAATGTTTTTCATTGCTTATAATTTCGGGATAGGCTTCTAAGTATTATCGTTAATAGTGTCACGTAAAATATCTGCATCGAGAAAATAGTGGCAAATAATCTCATCGTTCAAGGTCAACACTGGCACCTTGTCACCATACAAGTCCTGTAATGCTGACTCGTTATCAATATATTGACGCTGCACCGATATATTATATTTCTGGATATATGGTCTTAACTCTTCTTCCATCGCTTCGCAGAGTGGACAGTCACTTCGAGAATAAAGTATGAATTTCAAGAGCAGACCCAAAATATGGTGTTATATCCGGCTTATTGTGTTCCTGCCAGACAGAAAAAAACCGGCAAAGCCGGTATATCAAACGAACAACCTTTTTCTGCTAAACAATCATCTGGGCTGGAGTTTACCATGTTCAATGATTTTTCTCAGCACTACCGGTCGAAACCTGTGTACATTAACCCGGCGTTGAAAATACCATCTGGACAGCAGGGCACCGGTAACAAGCCCGGCGATACCCGAACCGGCAATCAGAAGATCCCGGTTTTCAGCCAGCATATCCACCAGCTGCTCTGACACCAGGGCGAAAACCAGCATGCCCATGATCGGGACCATATACATCACCAGCGACCCCCTGAGCAGCGCCTGTTCAGAGATACCGACGATGACGGTATCGCCCACTTCGGCGTCGACACTATTATCGGCATGAAAACGGGTGAATTTTCGGCCAACGACCTTTGCCAGGACTGACGTACCGCAACCTTTACTGGCCGCACAGCTGCCGCATGAAGACTTGGTCTGCGCCTGCAGTACCAGCTGATCGCCATTCATCTCAACAACTTGTGCCTGCTCTTCTATCATATTGACCGCTATTATACGGGTTAGTTACTTGATTTTTACCGCTGATTTCGCCATTGATCGAACCGTTTTTTCCGGCACTTCGCCAACCACAGTGACGTAATAATCCTCTACAGAGTGACTGAATGCATTCACTGCCCCCATAGTCACGGCCCCCTGCAGGTGTTTTTTACCATTCTGCCTGTTTTCGATAAACACCGAAACAGATGCCAGTCCATCAGAGTAGACCAGGTGCAACAGGTCAGGCTTTGCACTCTCCCGACCGGTCTGCCGCTGAGACTCAGCATTCTCAGCCATTGATGATTGTGTATAGCGCATAGTACTCTGTGTCAGCATGAAGCCTCTTGGCAGGGTATTTATATCCCACTGCAAAGCTGTGATAGTACTGACGTCAGTAGCAGGCTCATCCAGCAGCTGTTGCTGGTAATGCTCATACTGCTTTAAATCAAAAGCAGAAGCAGGCGCCTGGGGAAGGTATTCCAGAGACGTGAACATCATCTGTTCCACCACCGAATTATTTTCATCTACCAGGTCACAGCGCAACAATAAGCCAGTACTCTTATCTACCCAGTAGCGATAACCGTAACGAAGATCATCGTCAGGGATCAGGTCAACCACCAATGTCGGGTAATTAGCAATACGATCATCAGGTAACTGTCTTATGGAGTAGGAGAGTTCCAGCTGCTCTATATCTTCGGGTAGCTGCGGGTGCAATGCCTGCTTATTCGCATTATGCCGGATGGTGACTAATTCACGATCTGGAAAAACTGAGACCACCTTATTATTTCGCCTGACGACCTTCCTGGGCTCGCCATTTAATGCCTCGAGGCTTTCCCATACACCGTCTTCATCTTTACCGTGTGTTACTCTCAGGCTAGAGAGACTGTCTGACTTTCTTAGTATGAATGTCCCCTGGTAACTATGCTCCTGATCCGCATCTGACATACGCTGCAGCATATCGAACAGGTCACCTGCGATGACGCTGGTACTTGTTAAAAAGAGAAGTAATGTGGCAGCTACAGAGATTACAGGCATTACTTTATTGCCATGTTCAAGCTTGATAACCAGTTATTCAGCGCTAAAACCATCTTAATAGACAGTTTTAGCTATTTTTCTGACTCGAAACTAACAGCCCTGACATAAGGTAAGCGCCCCTGCAAGGCATCCTGGGTCGCAAACTCCAGATGTTGATTGATATAAGGATCCAGGCCTGAGTCTTTATTATCGACGGTGGTCTGAACCGGTGTTTTGTCGTCAACAGCCAGTTGTACCGCAGGTGGAGTCTCGATGTTTGTTGCTACGGGTGTGATATTAGAACCTTCCTGCTGTGTCACGGCCACGACCATCACGACCGCCACAGATGCCGCCACGGCCATACCAGCGACAGGTTTAAGCCAGGCTGAAAGGTCAAAGAACCCTGATTTTTCTACAGACTCATTAGACGATGATCGCCCAGTATCGGCAGCTACCTGATCAGCGATATTCTCATTAGCAAGCGCTTCACGCACCGCAGCACTGACATCTACGAATGAGGAATCACTCACCTCGCCTCGCAGGGCATCGCCTATCATCTGGTAACGCTGTGCCATCTTTGCATCATCAGGTTCTGCCGACAGCGAAAAAGACATTAGCTCATCGCGATGCATATCATTATCCAGAAAGGCCGAAATTTTTTCTTTACGCTTGCTCATATTTATTACTCATGACGAAAACCAGGTGCTTTATTGAACCTTATGACTATATATTTATTTATAAATTCACTATTAAGCGAAATTACTTGATACATGATGACTGTCATCATCGAGTATCGGTTCCAGCTTGCCATCGATGGCTTCACGGGCACGAAATATGCGTGATCTAACCGTCCCTATTGGACAATCCATGACCGCTGCGATCTCCTCATAGCTCAGTCCTTCGATCTCACGTAAGGTAATAGCTTCACGCAAGTCCGAGGGCAAAGCACCCATAGCCTGATGAATGGTTGCCTCGAGCTCGGTAGCCAGTGCTTCACGCTCCGGTGAGGCATACTCCTTTAACCACTCACTGGCACCATAGTCTTCAGCGTCCTGCACATCGATGCTATTGACCGGACTCTTGCGTGACTGCGCTACCAGGTGATTCTTCGCAGTATTTATCGCAATACGGTATAACCAGGTATAAAAAGCGCTGTCGCCGCGAAAGTTTGGCAATGCACGATAGGCTTTTATAAACGCCTCCTGCACCACATCCGGAACATCGGACTGGTTCCTTAAAAAACGGGAAACCAGCTTGGACACTCGCAACTGGTACTTCAGGACCAGCATGTCGAAAGCTTTTTTATCGCCCTGCTGTACCCGTTTGACCAGTTCATGGTCTATCTCACGTTCGCTCATTGAAGCCCCTTGTATCTGAGCGAATCTTCACCCCGGATGCTGTGACCGAATAATTCCATTATAGTTCCCGTTGTATTTTAAGTTTTTGAATTATGTATAATTAAGACAAATGTAATCTTGTAAACTTACCTTATTTCGACAAATTCTTAAAGCCAGATTAGCCTGAGACTATAAAAAGCATGCCCATGACCTACCAACACGATGTACTGATTATAGGCGGCGGCGCAGCAGGCCTGGGCCTGGCTCTGCGCATCGCTGATCAATACAGCGTGGCCATCATCACCAAAGGCCCGAGTAAAGATGGCAGCACGCATTATGCCCAGGGCGGCATATCGGCGGTTCTCAGTGAACACGACTCATTTCAGTCACACATCGATGATACCTTGAATGTGGGCGGCAGCCTGTCTAACAAAGAAACCATCAAGTTTGTCGTCGAGCATGGCCCGGAGACTATACGCTGGTTGCAGGAGCTAGGCGTACCCTTCAGTAGTGACATTTTCAAATCAGGGAAACGACTGCACCTGACACGGGAAGGCGGTCATTCTCACCGCCGTGTGGTGCATGCTTCCGATGCTACCGGCAAAGCCCTGAGCGACACCCTGGAAAACCATGCCCGCCATCATGACAATATCACCTTTTATGAGCACCATATCGCGGTCGACCTGATCACCACTGAAAAACAGGGGATCAGCAATGGTGAAAACGCATGTATCGGTGCCTACATGTTCAACAAAAAAACGAACCATGTAGAAACATTCCAGGCGCGTTTCGTGATATTAGCCACTGGCGGCGCCAGTAAAGTTTACCTGTATACCAGCAACCCTGATGGTTCTACCGGTGATGGTATCGCCATGGCATGGCGTGCTGGCTGCAGTGTCGGCAATATGGAATTCAACCAGTTTCACCCGACCTGCCTGTATCATCCGGAAGCAAAATCGTTCCTCATCAGCGAAGCAGTTCGTGGCGAAGGCGGAAAATTATTGCTGCCTAATGGCAAACGCTTCATGCACAAGTTTGACGAACGCGGCGAACTGGCGCCACGTGACATCGTCGCCCGCGCCATCGACCACGAGATGAAACGTCTCGGTGCCGCATGCGTCTACCTCGATATCAGCCATCGATCTCCCGCATTCATCGCATCGCACTTCCCCACTATCCATGAGCGCTGTCTGCAATATGGTATCGATATCACCAAAGAACCGATACCTGTCGTGCCTGCCGCACACTACACATGTGGTGGCATAGTGACTGATCTGAAGGGTCGTACAGACATCAGTAATCTATATGCGATAGGTGAAACCGCGCACACAGGCCTTCACGGATCAAACCGCATGGCGAGCAACTCCCTGTTAGAGTGCCTGGTGTTCGCACAGTCAGCAGCAAAAGATATCAGCTCACTTATAACGAAGCCTTATAAACAACATAGCATCTCTAACTGGGACGAAAGCCGTGTCACAGATTCGGATGAAGACGTAGTGATCTCACACAACTGGGATGAGCTGCGCCGTTTCATGTGGGACTATGTCGGTATCGTACGCACCAATAAACGATTAGAAAGAGCGATGCATCGAGCCAGCCTGCTACAGCATGAGATCGATGAGTATTACAGCAATTTTCGTATCAGCAATGACCTGATCGAACTGCGTAACCTGACACTGGTTGCCGAACTCATCATCCGTAGCGCCATGTTACGTAAAGAGAGTCGTGGCCTGCATTTTTCACTGGACTACCCGGTCGCTGATGAGTCCGCCCCTGCGAAAGACACGATTTTAAAACCACAGAATAAATCGACCACCGAAAAGATAAAGATCATCAAATAAAAAAACGGGTTACAGGTTTCAAGTCGCAAAGCAATATGTTGCAGACAAAAAAACTTATAACCTACAACATACAACTCAAAACAGTTTTACACCATGTCACAAGCAAGTTATTTTATCGAACCAGAACAACTGGAAACAATACGCGACAATGAGAACATCGTCATCGTCGACCTGTGCAAAGCGAAACAGTATGCGCAGGCGCACATCCCCGGTGCACACTTCGTCAATTACATGGACATCGTGCAAATTGAAAAGCCAGTGATGGGCCTGTTACCTGAAAACGAAAACTTTTCAGCCCTGCTATCCAGCCTGGGTATTACCAAAAAGTCGCTCATCGTTGCCTATGATGACGAAGGCGGCGGCTGCGCGGCACGTTTCGTCTGGACACTACATGTATTCGGACATGAGACCGCCGTGGTACTCAATGGTGGCCTGCATAGCTGGGCGAATGAAGGACATGCATTAAGCAATACCATACCAGACAAGCCTGAACCCAGTGCTTACAGCCTGAAAAAAACACATCGCCAAACAGCAACACGTGCATTCATCCAGACCCACCTGGATGATGATAATGTTGCTTTTCTCGACGCACGTAGTTTAGCTGAATACAAAGGAGAGAAAATCTTTGCAAACAAAGCTGGCCATATTCCCGGCGCGATTCATTATGAGTGGACCGAGTCCATGGACCAGCACAACAACCTGCGCCGCCTGCCAGAAGATGTTATCCAGCCACGCCTGGATAGCCTGGGCATCACCAGGGACAAAGAGATCGTCTGTTACTGTCAGTCACACCATCGCTCCGCCTATTCCTGGCTGGTTTTGAAATCTCTCGGCTATGAGAACGTTCTGGGTTACCCGGGATCATGGTCTGAATGGGGCAATCATCCTGACACCCCGGTTGAAAAATAGTTATAAGCCGTAAGTTGTATGTTGTAATCGACTTAAACTTATAACTTACTACTTAGAACCAGCCGGTTATCGATCAGCTTGAAATCCTTGCTACTGCGGACCGAGGGTTTCATGGCCATCGGCTGTGTAGCACTCCTGTCAAGATACTGGACAGTGATCGTCTCTTTTAAGACTTTTAACGAAACCATATTGATCCTGTCTCCCAGGAAGTAAGACTCTATCAGGCTGTCACTGCCGGCTGCCACAAGATAATAAAATGTACCGCTACCACCGGTATGTTGCATCACTACAGACACAGCTTCATTTTTGCCGTCTCCTGTCAGGTCTGCGTAAACTGGACGGCGAATTACTTCGGTGATGATCAGCGCGGTGGTACCGGGGATTTTTTCTCTCGCATGACCATTGCGTAAAGTGACTTTTTCTTTTTCGATAAGGTAAGAATGGTTGAGTGGATCGAGACCATGATCTGTGGCAGCGTCTCCGCTTCTCTCATCAGTGAGGCAGGCGCCTTCCTGCAAATAACGGCCCGCAACCCAGCCCGTTGACCCCTGGTAACTGACACGGCACCAGCGTGGCCGCAGCCTCAGCACCTGCTGTTTTTCAGATTCTGATAACGTGGTGTATTCCTGGTAGGTCAAACCGCCCTGGCAACCCATGTTTTTGATACATCGGGCATCGTAGGGTATCTCCCCGATCTTAGGTGCTTTATAAGTGGCATAGCTGCGCATGTTGAGCACATCATCTTTTGCAACATCACGCACCTGCCAGTAATCCGGGCCATCCGCCTCGGCCACCAGTAGCTCAGAATAGAGCAGCAGTAACAGTATCAGGCCAGGGTTAATGAATGGCCCGCTATATCGTGAGTATGTTCTCACGGTAATGCTTGAGCTCTGCAATCGAATCTTTTATATCATCCATGGCGAGATGGCTCGACTCTTTCATATAGACCATCTTCTTTTCCGGCGCCCAGCGACTGGTCAGTTCTTTCAGGGTACTGACATCGAGGTTGCGGTAGTGAAAAAAGTCTTCCAGTCGCGGCATATAACGTGCCAGAAAACGTCTGTCCTGGCAGATACTGTTGCCACACATCGGTGACTTTTTCTCAGGCACATACTGTTTTAAAAATGCCAGCGTCAGGTTTTCTGCAGTCTCTTCCGAGATAGAACTGTTGAGAACCCGGTCTGTCAGGCCGGACTTGCCATGTTGATTAGTGCACCATTCATCCATGTTGTTCATCACATCATGAGGCTGATGTACTACGATCGATGGGCCCTCATCCAGCACCACCAGGTTTTTATCGGTAATGATGGTTGCAATCTCGATTATGACGTCGGAATTTGGATCCAGACCCGTCATCTCAAGATCGATCCAGATGAGGTTTTCATCACTTATTTTGGCCATAGTAAATAAATTTCCATAAGACATTAGTACTCGAGCAGTTTTTTTAGTACTGCATCGATGGTATATTGACTAGATTATTACAGGCATCAACCGATAACACAAAGAGTTTTTAATGGACCAGCTACACAATTTCACGCTTTTATTCCTTACAATGCTAGCCGTATCGACAGTGATGCGCTTATACCTGTCTCAGCGACAGATAAGCCATGTCAAAAACAATCGTGCTGAGGTACCGGCTTCGTTTGCTGATAAAATATCACTCGAAGACCACCAGAAGGCCGCTGATTACACCACGACAAAGGTCAAGTTTGGCCGCCTGCCATTATTTTACGAAGTAGCGCTGATTCTTATCTGGACTCTCGGCGGTGGCCTGCAGATACTGGACCAGTACGTTCTATCCCTGGACATCAATCCGATACTGACTGGCATCACGGTAATACTGGTATTCACTTTAATCTCGTCCCTGCTCGACCTGCCATTTTCTATCTACAGCACATTTGTTATCGAAGAAAGATTTGGCTTTAATCGTACGACAGTCAAAACCTTCATCATCGACATGTTCAAAGGCAGCCTGTTAGGACTGGTTATTGGCGTCCCGCTGCTTTATGTCATCCTGTGGCTGATGCAACAGACAGGCGATCAATGGTGGATATATACCTGGTTAGTGATCAGCGGCTTCAGCCTTTTCATGATGTGGGTCTACCCTACCTTGATCGCGCCCATCTTCAATAAATTTGAACCGCTGGAAGAAGGTGAAACACTAAACCGTATAACCAGCTTATTAAATCGTTGCGGATTCAGTAGCAACGGCATCTTCGTGATCGATGGCTCTAAACGCTCCTCACACGGCAATGCCTATTTCTCAGGTTTTGGCCGCAACAAACGCATCGTATTTTTTGACACCTTATTGAAGATGCTAAGTGATGACGAACTGGAAGCGGTCCTGGCACATGAACTCGGCCACTTCAAGAAAAAACACATCATCAAGGGCATGGCCATATCATTTACCACCACGCTGATAGCACTGGCGATACTGGCATGGCTGATGAAGGCTGACTGGTTCTACACTTCGCTTGGCGTAAGCCAGCCATCTACCTATATGGCATTACTGCTATTCACCCTGGTACTGCCTGTATTTACCTTTGCATTCCAGCCGCTATTCAGCATCTTCTCTCGTAAGAACGAGTTTGAAGCAGATGCTTTTGCAGCAGAACAGACCGATGCCAAACACCTGGTAAAAGCACTCGTCGATCTGTACCGGGAAAATGCGAATACTCTGACACCAGATCCTGTATATTCAGCATTTTATGACTCACACCCGCCAGCGCCGGTAAGGATCGCACACCTGAATGCGCAGGCATAACTTCTAACCAGCAGCACAACACTATCGAGGAATAACGATGAAACAATTAACCACAAGAGTACTAAATATCATAGTATTCTCATCAGCTATAAGCGTTAGCGGTATCTGCGTCGCTGAAGAAGATGATGTCATCGACCCTATAGCCCATGGCGAACAGGCGCATCAGAACCACTGCTACAAATGCCACAGTGACGATATCTATACGCGTGAAAACCGGATAGTTAAATCGATCGATGCTTTAAGCAAACAGGTCGTACGCTGCAAAGACAATATCGGTATACCCTGGTTTGACGAAGATGCTGATGCAGTGGTGCAGTTCCTCAACACAAAATACTATCGTTTCTAGCGGCAGATATACACGATATGTCAAACAGATCTGACTGATGACCGAACGTATCGATAACCTGAGCGCGCAGCAATGCAGTGACTTAGCAGCAGAAGATCGCGTACTCGAACAGGAAGATATCATACGACTAGGTCAGGAACTGACCCCACCCTGGCAATTAAATGCAGAAGAAAAAAGCATCAGCCATACCTACTCGTTTAAAAACTATTACCAGACCATGGCATTTGTCAATGTCATCGCGCAGATCGCGCACCAGCAGGATCATCATCCTGACCTGGCTGTCAGTTATAATCGCTGCACTGTTACCTATACCACTCACAGTGTTGGCGGCTTATCGATAAAAGATTTTATCTGTGCGGCCAAGATCAACGTCGCACAGAATCTATAAGTTTTCAAACATGGCAAAACGCAGATTATCAATACAACAAAAACGCCGTATCGATTCGAAACAAAAAAGTAAGATCAGTGACGACCTGCTCAGCGATAGCAAACTGCAACTGGATGAATCAAGCACACAGACTGCCCGAGTCATAAGCCATCATGGCCGCCAGCTATATGCTGAAACCGAAGACTTAAAAAAGATAAAATGTAAAATGCGGCAAAACCTGGGAGACATCGCCTGTGGTGATTATATTCTGATACAACAGGCGAAGGACCTCGAGAACAAACCACCGTCAGACGACTCACATCCAGATGCCTCTCAATATGTCGTCGTAGCCGTCAAAGAAAGATCCAACCTGCTGGTGAAAACCGGTTTTGCCGGCGCAATAAAACCTGTTGCTGCCAATATCGGGCAACTGGTTATCGTTACCTCATTGAAACCAAAACCCAATCCCTACCTGATCGACCGATACCTGACTGCGGCAGAAAACCTGCCGGCCAAAGCACTGATCGTGATCAATAAGGTCGACCTGATGGACCATGAGACAAAACGTCTGGTGGATGATTTGACCAAGTTATATAAGGGTATCGGTTACCACGTCATCAGCAGCAGCATGAAACAGGATACTGGTTTAGATGCCCTGTCAGAGGCTCTGAGCAACACCACCAGCATCCTGGTCGGCTTATCCGGTGTCGGCAAATCTTCAATCGTAAAAGCCATTTTACCTAAAGAAGAGATCAGGATTGGTGAGACTTCTGAAGCCACCGGTGAAGGCAAACACACCACGACGGTCTCTGCCCTGTATCACCTGAAATGCAACGGCATCATCATCGACTCACCGGGGGTGCGTGATTTCACACCTATAAACAATAGCATCAGTGAGATCACCCACGGCTTCAGGGATGTAAGAAAATTTAACGGCGCCTGTAAATTCAGTAATTGCAGTCACACAAACGAACCCGGGTGTGCGATGAAGAAAGCGGTTAGTGACGGCCTGTTGAATGAACAGCGTTTCAACAACTACCTGCGCATGCTTCAGGAATTTCACGAACAGCAATAAGTCGTGCTTCAGGTTTTAGCTTGAAGGTCACCGATATAGGATTATGGTCTGAAGAAGAGACCTGCCATACCTTCTTGCTGACCGGCTGTAATTGCCGGTAAAAAACATGATCGATAGCGTTGCCAAAGACATGCGTTTTATTATTTACCGGATACTCGAGTGAGGATAGTGACAGCTTGTCGAGCAACTGCATGACTTCTGACATACGATCATCACTCCAGCTATTAAAGTCCCCGGCAACGATCAATGGACCTTCATGAGCTTTTACCGAGTCAAATAACTGCTCCAGCTGTTCACGGTAAGCGGTGACGCCCAGAGTGAAATTTATTCCGTGAATATTGGCGACAAGCAGTTTACGGTCATAGCCTTCTATATTGTAATAACTGACCAGTGTAGCTTTTGGAACCCGGATGATGGGTTCTATGTTCTGAAAACCGCAGCTTTGTATTGTCTTTGAATTTGCAACAGTCATCACGCCTGCTGCGGTGCCGTTCAGGTGAAATGCCGTATTCATAGTCCAGTTAAAATTATTTGTCTGCAGCAATCCCGATAACTTATCATCCAGATAAGCTTCCTGTATCGTCATCACATCATGACTTTGCGCAAAGGAAGAAAGGTCTTTCTGCCATCCATCATTATTACCCTTGTATAGATTCCAGTTCAGTAAAGCGATATTCTCGGGATTGAGTCCCTGTTCATGTATATCTTTATTATTCACTACTGTAATCGCCTGACATGATTCAGCTTCGTTAACGTCATCAAGCGCATTGGATACATCTTGTCTTTTACTATCGACACTAACGCATGCTGTCAGCGACAGGGAGGCAATAATCAGGGGGAGGCTGTTAAACCTGTTTAACATATAAAAATCCGGTAGCGGCGATACATCATTAACTCGAATGATGATACCTTTAAAAATTAGCGTGTTTCAAATTGTATTGCAAACACCAGTAACAACTTGACCATATGCGACAATGAGTTGGCAGCCGTAGACATTGAAACCCGAGTTGATTAAACAGTATGCCGCTAAAAAATACTATTTCAAGTCAGTTCATAAATGATAGTGTAATATCAAGAACTTACTGATTGCACATACCGATATTTTGGATATTAAAAATAAAAAATCCGGTTTTCACCTGTTAAGCGACAACATTGATGCCTTCGTCGCACGCTTCGCACTGGCGACTATCGCCGAAAAAACACTGGATATCCAGTATTACATCATGCATAGCGACGCCAGCGGCCGTTACCTGGCTTACGCGATCCTGTCAGCTGCAGACCGTGGCGTTCGAGTGCGCATCCTGGTTGATGATATAAATATGTCGGGCCGTGACATCAGCTTCAAGATGTTGAGCCAGCATGAGAATATCGAGATAAGGATATTCAACCCGTTGTCTAATCGTGACTGGTTCAGGAACATCGAGATGCTGATCAATCTCGACCGCGCAGGACGGCGAATGCATAACAAGGCATTCATCGCTGATAACGCTTCTGCCATCATCGGTGGCAGAAATATCGGTGATGAATACTTCGATGACAGAAACAATCTGAACTTCGTCGATCTGGATCTATTGACCGTAGGGCCGATCGTCAATGATGTCACCAAGAGCTTTAATGATTTCTGGCAGAGCCAGTGGGCAACACCGATCGAAGAGCTGAGCAAGACCCGGGTCATGAGAAAACAGCTCATGACACTGCGCAGTAGTTTAAAAGACAGGTGGCACCGCGCCAAAAACTCAGACTACTTTCAATCCCTGAAAAACGCTTCCTTCACACAGAAAATAATTAACCGAAAGATCGATTTCATCTGGGCGGAAGCAAATTTATTTTACGATAGACCGGAAAAGATCAGCAACAATGACCCGAACAAATTAGTCCACATCGGCCCACAGATCATCCCCTATTTCGAGCGTGCAGAGTCTGAACTGCTGATTGCAACCCCCTACTTCGTACCCGGAAAAAAAGGTACCCACTGGTTAAAGAACAAACGTGAGCAAGGAGTTGATATAAGCATTTTGACCAACTCGCTGGCAGCAACTGATGTCTTCGCGGTGCATGCAGGTTACAGGAAATATCGCAAGGAACTCCTCGCTTCTGATATCAGGCTGTTCGAGATGAAACAGACCGCACAATCCAGCCAGTCAAAAACCAATAAACTCATCGAGGGCTCCAGGCATGCCAGCCTGCATGCAAAGTATATGGTCGTCGATAAGCGCTACGTTTTTATAGGCTCGGCAAATATCGACCCCCGCTCAGAACTGCTAAACACCGAGATAGGCATCATGGTCGATAGCCAGGAACTGGCGAAACAGACCATCGAACTATTTGACCGGAGCGCCTCGCCAGACAACAGCTACCGCCTGCAGCTCGATGAGCAAAGCAACAGGCTGAGCTGGCTGACCAGAAAAGCCGGTACTGAGACCCGCTACAGCACAGAACCAGAGGCCGGCCTGATGAGAAAACTAGGTGTCGAGATCATGAGCCTGTTGCCGATAGAAAGTCTACTGTAAATACAGCAGTCACATATCTAGCGCCATGCATGGCCGAACTGTAGATAGAAAGCCGTATCCTCCGGGCCCCTGGCGATATCGAAACCCACATGCGCACCAAAACGACGGGCGATAAAATAACGCAGACCGACACCCTTGCTGTACACCGTGGTGATATTGTCGTTATCGGTGATATCTGTCGTGCGGCCGGCACCACCGAAGCCAAGCACACTCCAGCGACGGGTAAAATTCCAGCCCAGTTCGGCTTCTGCCACACCGACTGTCTCCCCCTGGTAACGCATCACAGGTATACCTCGAAGGCTAACAAAAGGATACATGTAGAAAGGTATATCATCGTTATCACCATTGACGGTTTCTATATCACCACGCAACCCTAAAACAAAGGTTTCAGCCATCGGCGTAAAATAATATATCTTGGCTTTGTACTTTTCGAATTCGGTATCACTGCCCACCGCTTCACGGAACAGGCTTGCTTCGAGCGAAGAACTGATACCTTCGGTGGGCGTAAAAATAGTATTGCGGCTATCGTATTCCAGACTGAAAATTACTGCAGCATCCCGGCTGCTGTTTTTAAAACTCGGGTCGATGGAAGTAAAGCCTATCTCACTGCTGGTATCCAGCAACAGGTAACTGGCACCCGCGAAGAACTTGGAGCCATCCAGTCTGAACTTTAAACCCTGGTACAGGATATCAGGCTCGAT
>CBDUKK010000004.1:0-16369 GCA_965367795.1 uncultured Gammaproteobacteria bacterium | reverse complement strand
GAGATGCGCAAGATACATACCGATTGCCGTGCGACTATCGGTGAAGTGGGTAATTCAGAGCATTCATTGCGTTCACTTGGTAAGGCGGGTGCATCTCGCTGGCGCGGAGTTCGTCCGACCGTACGTGGTGTGGTCATGAACCCGGTTGATCACCCGCATGGTGGCGGTGAAGGCCGTACATCTGGTGGCCGTCATCCTGTTTCACCATGGGGCATGCCTACCAAGGGTTACAGAACACGTAGTAACAAGCGTACAGACAACATGATTGTCCGTCGCCGTAATAAGTAATTTACGAATAAATAATTGAGGAAAGTTAAGTGCCACGTTCATTAAAAAAAGGTCCATTTATCGATCATCACCTGATCAATAAAGTGAACACAGCGGTTGAAACTAAAGATCGTAAACCGATTAAAACATGGTCGCGTCGTTCAACAATTTTCCCTGAGATGGTTGGTTTGACCATTGCAGTCCATAACGGCAGGCAGCATGTGCCCGTTCTGGTTAACGAAAACATGGTTGGCCATAAGTTGGGTGAGTTTGCATTGACCCGTACTTACAAGGGCCATGTTGCAAACAAGAAAGCTAAGTAGCGATAGCCTGGTTATATTAGAGAAGAACAAAGGTATTCATTGTGGAAGTAATTGCAAAACATCGATTCGCGCGTATATCACCGCAGAAGTGTCGTTTGATCGCCGATCAAATTCGCGGCTTGCCCGTTGATAAAGCATTAGACGCTTTAAATTTTGGCGTAACAAAATCATCAGACCTGATGAAAAAAGTACTGGAATCTGCGATAGCAAATGCAGAGCATAATGAAGGTGCTGACATTGATGAGCTTCGCGTAGCCAAAGTATTTGTTGATGAAGGTCCTACAATGAAACGTATTCAGCCACGTGCGAAAGGACGTGCTAACCGAATTTTAAAACGCACAAGCCATATTACGGTTTGTGTGTCAGATGCATAAAGAGAGATAACGATGGGTCAAAAAGTACATCCAGTAGGTATTCGTCTAGGTATTTCAGCTGATTGGAATGCAAAGTGGTATGCGTCGACTAAAGATTTCCCAAATCTGTTGAATGCTGACATCAAGGTGCGTGAGTATTTGCGTAACAAACTGGCAAACGCCAATGTCAGCCGTATACAGATCGAGCGTCCTACCGGATCAGCTAATGTGACGATACACACTGCACGTCCCGGTGTGGTTATCGGTAAGAAAGGTGCTGACATCGAGATACTTCGTAAAGAAGTGGCAAAGATAATCGGTTTGCATGTCAATGCAGTGAAAGTGAATATCGAAGAGATTCGTAAGCCTGAACTTGATGCAAAACTGGTCGCAGAGAGTATCGCGCAACAGCTTGAACGTCGTGTGATGTTCAGACGTGCGATGAAGCGTGCGATTCAGAACACTATGCGTATGGGTGCGCAGGGTATCAAGATCAAGATCGGTGGCCGTCTGAATGGCGCAGAGATCGCTCGTAGCGAGATGTATCACGAAGGTCGTGTGCCACTTCATACTTTACGTGCTGATATCGATTACGGTACGCACGAAGCATTAACAACTTACGGCATTTTAGGTATCAAAGTGTGGATCTATAAGGGTGAGATATTTGATCTTTATAAAGAACTTGATACTAAAGACGCAGGCCAGAAAGCTACTGGTGCTGGCGCTGCCGCTGGTGCGGGTAAGTAACCCAGACCACCGACATAAATAGAGGATAAGAAACGTGTTACAACCCAAGCGTACAAAATTTCGCAAAATGTTTAAAGGCAAGAACCGTGGTCTTGCTCAATCTGGCAACAAGGTCAGTTTTGGTGAATATGGTCTGAAAGCCGCCGAACGTGGCCGTGTATCAGCTCGCCAGATCGAAGCGGCTCGTCGTGCCATGACACGTAAAGTAAAACGTAACGGTAAAATCTGGATTCGTATATTTCCTGATGTGCCTATATCAAGCAAACCTCTTGAGGTTCGTATGGGTAAAGGAAAGGGTAATGTGGATTACTGGTGTTCTAAAGTGCAGCCAGGTACCGTTTTATATGAGATGGAAGGTGTGTCAGAAGAACTGGCAAGAGAAGCTTTCCGTTTAGCAGCAAACAAGCTGCCTATTAAAACAACTTTTGTTATTCGTGCGGTGATGTAATGGCTTCTGCTCAAGAATATAGAAAAATGTCTGAAAAAGACTTAAACACTGAATTATTAAACTTACGCCGTGAGCAGTTTAATCTGCGCATGCAGATGGGTTCAGGTAATACGCCAAAGATCCATCGTTTCAGTGCAGTGCGTCACGATATCGCGCGCATTAAAACTGTATTGACTGAAATGGCGCAGGCCGGTGCAGCAGCTAACAAGAAAGGTGATTCATAATGACCAGCGTTGAAACAAGCGTTGATACAGCAGTAGCAACCAAGAGAACACTGCAAGGTGTAGTTACAAGCAATGCGGGTGATAAGTCTGCAACGATCATGATAGAGCGTCGTATTAAGCATCCTATATATGGAAAGTTTATCAAGCGTTCAACCAAGATACGTCTTCATGACGAAGCAAACGAATGTAACAAAGGCGATACGATCTTGATCGAAGAATGTCGTCCAATGTCCAAGACCAAGTCCTGGAAACTTGTAAAAATTGTTGAAAAAGCTCCTGAGCTTTAATTATTAATCGCTTTAATTATTTAGGCACAAGGGTTAGGTAAAAGACATGATACAAATGCAATCTATTTTGAATTCAGCTGATAACAGCGGTGCGCGCAGCATGATGTGCATCAAAGTATTAGGTGGTTCACATCGTCGTTATGCTCGTGTAGGTGATGTCATCAAGGTCAGTATCAAAGATGCTATTCCACGCGGTAAGGTAAAAAAAGGTGAAGTGTACAATGCAGTCGTCGTACGCACCAAGAAAGGTGTACGTCGCGCTGATGGTTCCTCAATACGTTTTGACTCTAATGCTGCTGTCATTCTGAATGCAAACCTGCAGCCAGTTGGTACACGTATTTTTGGCCCGGTCACAAGGGAGCTTCGTAATGAGAAGTTCATGAAGATCGTATCACTAGCACCTGAAGTATTGTAAAGGCACAAGATAATGAAACGTATTAAGAAAGGTGACCAGGTCATCGTCATTGCTGGTAAAGATAAAGGTCGTCAAGGTACTGTACTGAAAGTTGCAGATGACAGTATCCTGATCGAAGCAGTGAATATGGTTAAGAAACACACGAAGGCTAATCCGATGGCTGGTATGGAAGGCGGTATCATTGAGAAGGAAATGCCGATGGATATTTCTAACGTCATGTTGTTTAACCCGATGACTAATAAAGGTGATCGTGTTGGTTTTAAAATGTTGGAAGACGGCCGCAAAGTTCGTTACTTCAAGTCAAACGGCGAAGTCGTTGACGTTTAAGGTATAGAGAATCATGTCAAGATTACAAGAATATTATCGTAATACTGTCGTTAAGAATTTAATGGCAACGGGTGCATACAAGAATGTTATGGATGTGCCGCGTATTACTAAGATCACTCTGAACATGGGTTTGGGTGAAGCAATTGGTGACAAGAAAGTATTAGAGAATGCTTTGGGTGATATGGAGAAAATCACCGGTCAGAAGCCAGTAACAACACTGGCTCGTAAATCAGTCGCTTCTTTCAAGGTGCGTGACGGTTACCCGATCGGTTGTAAAGTGACTCTACGTCGTGAGCAGATGTATGAGTTTCTGGATCGCCTGATCAGTATCTCTATCCCGCGTGTTCGTGACTTCCGTGGCCTGAATCCCAAGTCATTCGACGGTCGTGGCAATTACAACATGGGCGTTAAGGAACAGATCATTTTTCCAGAGATCGAGTACGAAAAGATCGATGTGATCCGTGGTATGGATATTTGTATAACAACAACTGCAAAAGACAACGCAAGTGGTCTGGCATTGTTAAAAGAATTTAATTTCCCTTTTAAAGGTGAGAGCAAGCAGGGCAGTAAATAACATATGGCTAAGAAATCAATGATAGCTCGCGAGCATAAACGTACTCGCCTGGTAGAGCAGTATGCTGAGAAGCGTGCAAAATATAAAGCTGTACTGATAGATCAAAACGCTAGTTTTGATGAAAAGATGGAAGCGCAAACTCAGCTTCAGTCTTTGCCGAGAGATTCTAGTCGATCACGTGGACGCAACCGCTGCCGCATTACCGGCCGTCCACATGGTGTATTCCGTAAATTCGGTCTATGCAGAAATAAATTACGTGAAGCTGCGATGCGTGGCGACATTCCTGGTCTAGTTAAGGCTAGTTGGTAAGAGGTATTTCATTATGATGTCAGATCCTATTGCAGATATGCTAACTCGCGTTCGTAACGCACAGGCAGCATCTAAAGCCGATGTCACTATGCCATCGTCCAAGTTGAAACTTGCGATTGCTAAAGTGTTGCTGGATGAAGGTTATATAGCCGGTTACTCTGCAGACGATGCAGTTAAACCAAGCTTGACTGTCACCCTTAAATATTACGAAGGTCGTCCGGTTATCGATGAGCTAAAACGTGTTAGTCGTCCCGGGTTACGTATATATAAAAATAAAGATGATCTGCCAAAAGTCTTAAATGGCCTGGGCATAGCCATCGTCTCAACATCTGCGGGTGTGATGACAGACCGCGAAGCTCGTGCTGCTGGTCGCGGTGGTGAAGTCATCTGTACTGTTTGTTAATAAACAGTCTTATACATTAAGTTTTTAGAAACATAAACATTTTAGAGAAAAACAATGTCTCGTATTGCTAAAAAACCTGTCGAACTGATAGCTGGTGCAGAAATTAATATCAGCGGCCAGACAATTACTGCCAAAGGTAAACAAGGTAACTTGTCTATGGATCTGCATGAAACCGTCAGTGTGAAACAGGAAGATAACGTACTGGTGTTTGCGCCTAACGATGATTCAAAAGGCAGCATGGCTATGGCTGGTACTATGCGTTCACTGGTAAATAACATGGTTCTCGGTGTTACTGAGGGATTCAGCAAGCAACTACAGTTGATCGGTGTTGGTTACAGGGCTCAGATGCAGGGTAATGTTCTTGACCTGTCCCTGGGTTTTTCTCATCCGGTCAAATATGCAGTACCTGAAGGTATCACTATAGAAACACCAAGTCAGACAGAGATTAACGTAAAAGGCGCTGACAAGCAGAAAGTTGGTCAGGTATGTGCAGAAATACGTGCTTATCGTCCACCTGAGCCATATAAGGGTAAAGGTGTAAGGTATTCAGACGAGCGTGTAATTCGTAAAGAAGCGAAGAAAAAATAACTAGGTAACGAACATGATATCTAAAAAAGCAAATAGAATGCGCCGTGCTAAGAGAACGCGCGCAAAAATAAGTGAACTGGGCGCACATCGTTTGACCGTTCATCGTACGCCTCGCCATATCTATGCGCAGGTTGTAACACCGGATGGCAGCAAAGTCATCGCGGCAGCTTCTACCGTGCAGAAGGATGTAGCGGGTGATGCAAAATATACTGGTAATACCGATGCAGCAGCACTGGTAGGAAAAGCGATTGCTGAAAAATCGAAATCAGCAGGTGTTACATCTGTTGCATTTGATCGTTCGGGCTTCCGCTATCACGGTCGTGTAAAAGCATTGGCTGACGCAGCACGTGAAGGTGGTTTAGAGTTCTAGATCGATTTCTGACTCTAAAGAAATATAACGTTTTATTTATAGAATAAGCATACAAGCTTAAACAAGGGTTCAAACATGGCACAAGCAGATTCTTCAGCAAGTAATAAAGATGATCTCATCGAAAAATTAGTTGCTGTAAACCGTGTAGCGAAAGTAGTTAAAGGTGGTCGTCAATTTGGTTTTACTGCACTGACAGTTGTTGGTGATGGTAACGGAACGATCGGATTTGGTTACGGTAAAGCGAAAGAAGTACCACTGGCTATTCAAAAGGCAATGGATAAAGCACGTAAGAACATGAAAGCTGTTCCATTAAAAGGTGATACTTTACAGCATCCTACTACTGGTATTCATGGTGCAGCTAATGTGTACATGCAGCCAGCATCAGAAGGTACTGGAATTATCGCTGGTGGTGCGATGCGTGCTGTCTTCGAAGCGGTAGGTGTGAAGAACGTACTGGCTAAGATCAATGGCACTCGTAACCCGATTAATGTTGTTCGCGCAACCATTAACGGTCTTACTACTATGTCATCACCAGAATATGTTGCTGCGAAACGCGGCAAGAAAATTGAAGAGATACTGGGTTAATAAAGCCCTTAATTGGTTCAGGTAGATAGGCTCATGGCTAACAAAGAATTAAAAGTTACGCTGACTAAAAGTACTATTGGTCGTTTGAAAGCACATAAAGCTTGCGCCCGTGGTCTTGGTTTATTGCGTACTAATCACACTGTTACTGTTCAGGATACTCCTGAAAATCGTGGCATGATTAATAAGATCTATTACATGGTCAGCGTTGAGGAGTTATAACGATGCATTTAAATACACTTCAACCTGCTCCAGGCAGCAAGAAAAACGGCAAGCGTGTTGGTCGCGGTATCGGATCTGGCTTAGGTAAAACATGTGGTCGAGGCCATAAAGGTCAAAAATCACGCTCTGGCGGATTTAGTAAAGTTGGTTTTGAGGGCGGTCAGATGCCTTTGCAGCGTCGTCTGCCCAAAGTTGGTTTCGCCTCACGCTCTTCAAAACTGAGTGCTGAAGTCCGTCTGTACGAGCTCACCAAGGTAGATGCAGATGTAATCGACCTGGCAGCTTTGATAAAAGCTGATGTTGTGCCAGCAAAGACACTAAAAGCAAAAGTGATCGCTTCAGGTGAGATTTCGAAAGCGGTTAAACTGAAAGGTATTAAAGTGACACCGGGTGCTCGTAAAGCGATCGAAGCTGCTGGCGGAAAAATTGAGGATGCAGAGTAAAGACCTTTCCACCAGGAAAGGTCTTGCGGTAACTATTGATGGCTAACCCTAATTTCACGGAACTAAAACAGCGCCTGCTTTTTGTCATCGGCGCATTGATTGTTTTTCGTATAGGAACATTTATTCCTGTGCCGGGTATTGATCCAACCGTGCTGACAGCACTATTCGATCAGCAAAAGGGTAGTATCCTGGGTGTGTTTAACATGTTCTCTGGTGGTGCGCTTAGCCGTATGTCACTGTTTGCATTAGGTATTATGCCTTATATTTCGGCATCGATTATCATGCAGCTGCTGGCGGTAACGGTTCCGTCACTGGAGCAACTGAAAAAAGAAGGCGAGCCCGGACGTCGTAAGATAGCAATGTATACCCGCTATTTCACCCTGGTACTTGCCAGTTTTCAGTCAGTTGGAATCTCGGTTGCGTTGCAGGGGCAGTCGATCGGTGCGTCACCATTGGTGATGAATCCGGGTATTAGTTTTATCTTTACCTCGGCCGTTACATTGGTAACGGGCACCATGTTTTTGATGTGGTTGGGTGAGCAGGTAACCGAGCGCGGAATCGGTAACGGTATATCCATTATCATCTTCGCGGGTATCGTCGCAGGTCTGCCATCTGCGGTTGGTGGAACGCTGGAACTGGTAAGGACCGGTGAGTTGCATACCCTGGCTATTATCGTACTGTTCGTAGTGGCCGTTGCGGTGACAGCGTTTGTAGTATTTATCGAAAGAGGGCAGCGTCGAATTACGGTTAACTATGCCAAGAAGCAACAGGGTCGCCGTCTGTACCAGGCGCAGAGCAGCCACCTGCCGCTGAAACTGAATATGGCCGGTGTGATTCCACCGATCTTTGCTTCGAGCATAATCCTGTTCCCGGCAACAATGGCCAGCTGGACAGGACAGACTGAAGGCATGGAATGGATGTCTGATATCGCGGCCAAGATATCACCGGGACAGCCGATTTATATAATATTATTCGCCATAGCGATCATATTTTTCTGCTTCTTTTACACCGCATTACAGTTTAATGCGCGAGATACGGCAGATAACCTGAAGCGCGGTGGTGCGTTTGTTCCCGGTATACGTCCTGGTGAGCAGACAGCGAAGTATATTGACAAGGTAATGACACGTCTAACATTTGTTGGCGCGATGTACATCACGGCAGTGTGTCTATTACCAGAGTTTTTGATTTTGTACTGGAATGTTCCATTTTACTTCGGCGGTACGTCATTATTGATTATCGTTGTCGTGGTGATGGATTTTATGGCTCAGATACAGTCACATCTGATGTCTCACCAGTACGAAGGTATTATGAAAAAGGCCAATCTCGACGGTTACAAGAGATAATCTAGCGTAGATGGCATTATTAAAGGTAGTTGTAAGTTTAAAGCAGCAGGGTTAAGAAAATGAAAGTACGTGCATCAGTAAAGAAAATGTGTCGCAACTGTAAGATCGTTAAACGCAGCGGTGTCGTGCGTGTTATCTGTAGCGACCCGCGTCATAAGCAACGTCAGGGCTAATATCTTAATTAATATTAGTTAACTGGTTGATGTACTCCTATTGATTTAGGCCCATATTATTAGTAAAATTGCGCGCTTTGTCGCAAATAAACGGTAACCACAGCACGGTAACAAAAATGGCTCGTATTGCAGGTATAAATATTCCACAAAATAAGCACACGGTAATTGGCTTAAGACACATCTATGGTATCGGTCAAACCCGTGCTCAGCAGATCTGTGCAGCTACCGGTATTGCTGAAGATGCAAAGATTGGTGAACTCTCAGAAGAGCAGCTGGAAACTCTGCGTTCTGAGGTCGGTAAGTACTCTGTTGAAGGCGATCTACGCCGTGAAGTATCAATGAGTATCAAACGTCTGATGGACCTGGGCTGTTACCGCGGTATCCGTCATCGTCGTGGTCTGCCACTTCGTGGCCAGCGCACAAAAACAAATGCACGTACACGTAAGGGTCCGCGTAGACCAATAACACGTTAATTTGGACGCGTTAATTTGTACGCGATAATCTAATTAGAGAAATATAGAGTATTCACATGGCGAAGCCTGAAGCAAAGAAAAAAATAAAACGTACCGTAGTTGACGGTGTTGCACACGTATACGCAACATTTAACAACACGATCATCACAATTACTGACCGTCAGGGTAATACGCTGGCATGGGCTACATCGGGTGGTTCGGGTTTCCGTGGTTCTCGTAAGAGCACACCTTTTGCTGCGCAGATCGCTGCGGAACGTGCTGGTACACGCGCTAAAGATTACGGTATGAAAAGCGTTGAAGTCATGGTTCGCGGACCAGGTCCCGGACGTGAGTCTGCGATTCGTTCTTTGAACAACATCGGTTTCAAGATTACTAATATTTCTGATGTAACACCTATTCCACACAATGGCTGCCGCCCACCAAAGCGTCGCCGCGTGTAGTAAGCGATTCGATTAAGAGAATTTTATGGCTAAATATACTGGACCAAAATGTAAACTAAGTCGTCGTGAAGGCGTAGATTTAGAACTTAAATCTTCTTTACGTCCTCTAGACAGCAAATGCAAGCTTGATCAGGTACCTGGTCAGCATGGTGCACGACGCACACGTCTGTCTGACTATGCTTTACAGTTACGTGAAAAGCAGAAAGTACGTCGTATCTACGGCGTACTGGAAAAGCAGTTCCGTAATTACTACAAAGAAGCAGCACGTCTGAAGGGTTCTACCGGTGAAAACCTGTTACAACTTTTAGAGCGTCGTCTCGATAACGTGGTATATCGCTCTGGTTTTGGTGCTACACGTGCTGAAGCAAGACAGATGGTCAATCATAAATCTGTGATGGTAAATAATGTTGTTGTAAACATTCCTTCATACCAGGTAAAAGCAAACGACGTGATTTCGATCCGTGAAAAAGCTAAAAAACAGACACGCATTGCTGATTCTATCAATATGGCAAAGCAGAACGGCATCGTTGAGTGGATTTCTTTAGACGATTCTAAACTTGAAGCTGTGTATAAAAACGTTCCTGAACGTACTGATCTTTCAGCAGAGATCAACGAGCAGTTAATCGTCGAACTTTATTCCAAGTAGGGGAGCAGATAACACATGTCAGCGACAGATGAACTTCTTACACCGCGTACTATCAACGTACAGTCTTTTAGTGAGACACACGCTAAAGTTGCATTAGAACCCCTGGAACGTGGTTTTGGTCATACTCTAGGTAATGCCCTGCGCAGAATCTTATTATCTTCCATCGAAGGTAGTGCCATCGTTGAAGCGCAGATAGAAAATGTCGTGCATGAATACAGTACCCTGGAAGGTGTGCAGGAAGATGTGCTGGAAATCCTGCTTAACCTGAAAGGCGTAGCACTGATCATGCACACTAATGATGAGCAGACTATTACGATCAGTAAGTCAGGTGCTGGTGTTGTTACTGCTGGTGATATCGAGACTGGTCATGATGTAGAGATCGTGAACCCTGATCATGTTATTGCTAATGTGAACGGCGATGGTGTATTAAACATCACCATGAAAGTAATAAAAGGTCGTGGTTATCAGCCTTCAAACGCTCGTAAGATCGATGCTGAGTCAACAACCATCGGCAGCCTGCAACTGGATGCTTCATTCAGCCCGATTCGCCGTGTTTCATACAATGTTGAGAATGCTCGTGTTGCTCAGAGTACAAACCTGGACAAACTGATCATCGATCTGCAGACCAACGGTACTGTAGATCCAGAAGAGGCGATCCGTACTGCTGCGACTATCTTACAGGCTCAGCTTTCATCATTCGTTAACCTGCAGAGCATGGAAGACGAAGTGGCTGAAGACGAAGAAGCAGATATCGATCCAATCCTGTTGCGTCCTGTCGATGAGCTGGAACTGACAGTACGCTCGGCTAACTGCCTGAAAGCAGAGAACATCTACTACATCGGTGATCTGATCCAGCGTACCGAAGTTGAACTGTTACGTACACCGAACCTGGGCAAGAAATCTCTGACAGAGATCAAAGATGTACTTGCATCACATGGACTGTCACTGGGTATTCAACTGGAAAACTGGCCACCTGCTTCAATTCGTGAGAAAGAAGAAGCTAGTTAATTTAACAAGATTAAACCAGTATTTGCTGGTTAAGATATAAAGGTTATAAATCATGCGTCATCATAAATCTGGCCGCAAACTGAATAGAAATAGCAGTCATCGTAAAGCGATGTTTAGCAATATGACTAATTCACTGTTCGATCATGAAATCATCAAGACAACTCTGCCAAAAGCTAAAGAGTTACGTCGTGTTGCAGAGCCACTCATTACCCTGGCTAAGAGTGATTCGGTTGCAAACCGTCGTTCTGCTTTCTCAAAGCTGCGTGATAAAGAGATGGTCGGTAAGCTGTTCACTGAATTAGCGCCACGTTATAAAGACCGTCCTGGCGGTTATACACGTATCATGAAGTGTGGTTTCCGCTCTGGTGATGCTGCACCTATGGCATACATCGAGCTGGTCGATCGTCCGGAAGATGCGATCGCAGAAGATGTAGAATAACTGAAGATTCAATCAGTTAGATAAAAAAACCAGCTTATCGCTGGTTTTTTTTCGTCTGTAATAAAGTTTGTCCTTAACGACAGAGATAGAGTATTGAACCGTCATTGCGAGCGAAGCGTGGTAATCTCCCGTAAGCAATACGTTTCCTTAATGGGATTGCCGCGCTTCGCTCGCAATGACGTGACTATTTAAACTGGCTCAGTCATTACTCTGGAGAGCGAGCTGGAAATCACCAGCCCGAAATCACGATAAGGAAATAACGATCATAGTTATCGACATAGTCATCCAGTTCTTCATAGATCTCTATACCGTCACCATCGATATTGATCTCTTTTAACTCGATCGTGTAACCGGCATCGTTCACCAGGGATTTTAGTTTCTGGTAATTCTCAGTCATCTTGATGCTATTACATGACACGAGGTTGAACTGTGACAGTTCCAGGCGTCCGCCTGTTTTGTTCTTGATGATGTATTGTATGTAACCGAGTGAATCTGCCCTTTCATTGAGGGCGCTCAGGTTTTCCGGATGCGGAAAAAAACCAAGTTTTTCTGTTTCGATATCATCAGTTACTTTTCCGACGAGTGGTAAAAGAGAGTGGTTGATCCACTCGATGGTCTGTTGCCTTTCTTTTTCATCATCGATACGTGGTTGGAAAATAATGGATAAACCCGATCGTTCGAGCAGCTTTTGAAAAAAATTCATCTACTAAATATAGACTAACTCGCTTTGCGTTGCCCACGATTACCTTTTTTTGGATCAAGGATTCTTTTCAGGTATTTACCGGTATAAGAGGCAGGGTTTTTTGCGACTTCTTCGGGCGTGCCGGTTGCGATGATCTTGCCGCCTTTGTAGCCTCCCTCTGGCCCCAGGTCAACGATCCAGTCTGCCATCTTGATGATGTCGAGATTGTGCTCGATGACGATGATGGTATTACCGTGGTCACGCAGGCGTATCAATACGTCGAGTAGCTGCTGAACATCATAGAAGTGCAGGCCGGTGGTCGGTTCATCCAGGATATACGCTGTCTGGCCGGTATCGCGTTTGGATAATTCTTTCGACAGTTTGATACGCTGTGCTTCGCCGCCGGATAGCGTAGTCGCTCGCTGTCCCAGGGTGATGTAACCGAGTCCGACATCCATCAGTGTCTGCAGCTTGCGCTTGATCACCGGGATGGCGTCAAAGAATACCAGTGCATCTTCGATGGTCATATCCAGTACCTGGTGGATATTCTTGCCTTTATATTTGATCTCCAGCGTCTCACGGTTGTAGCGCTGGGTCCTGCAGACATCACAGTCGACATAGACATCCGGCAGGAAATGCATCTCGACCTTTATCACGCCATCACCCTGGCATGCCTCGCAGCGCCCGCCTTTGACATTAAAGCTGAAACGCCCCGGCTTGTAACCGCGAGAGCGGGATTCCTGGGTGGCAGCAAAGAGTTCACGTATCGGGGTGAACAGCCCGGTATAGGTCGCCGGGTTCGAGCGTGGTGTGCGGCCGATCGGTGACTGGTCGATATCTACGACCTTGTCGAAATGTTCGATACCAGAGAAAGATTCATGCGGCGCAGATGACATCGAGTTGTTGTTGATCGCCTTCGCCAGGATCGGGTACAGGGTGTCATTGATCAGGGTCGATTTACCGGATCCCGAAACGCCGGTAATACAGGTAAACAGGCCAACGGGGATTTCGATATCAACATCATTCAAATTATTGCCACTGGCGCCCTTGATGCTGAACACCTCGTCACTGCGTTGCGTCCGGTTTTCCGGTGTCTTGATCTGCCGGGTACCGGCCAGGTATTGTCCGGTCAGTGACGCCTTGTTCTGCATGATCTGCTGCGGCGTGCCGGCAGCGATGATTTCCCCGCCATGCACGCCAGCACCGGGGCCGATGTCGATCACGTGATCCGCGCTCATGATGGCGTCCTCGTCATGTTCCACCACGATCACGGTATTGCCGATATCCCGCAGGTGGTTCAGCGTGGTGATCAGCCGGTCGTTGTCCCGCTGGTGCAGTCCGATGGAAGGTTCATCGAGGATATACATGACACCGACCAGGCCGGCACCGATCTGGCTGGCCAGGCGGATACGCTGTGATTCACCGCCGGAGAGTGTGTCTGAGCTGCGGTCCAGGGTCAGGTATTCGAGGCCGACATTGACCAGGAAATTGAGACGCGAGGATATCTCACGGTTGATCTTTTTTGCGATCTCGCCACGATGGCCGGTTAATTCCAGCTCATTGAAAAATTCGTAGGACTGCTCGATGGGCATGGCGGTAAGTTCAGCCAGTGTGCGGTCTTTGATGAATACATGGCGAGCCGCTTCATTCAATCGCGTGCCTTTACATTCCGGACACGGCTGTACAGAGAGAAACTTCGCCAGTTCTTCCCGTACCAGGTTGGATTCCGTTTCGCGATAACGCCTTTCCATGGTATGTAAAACGCCTTCAAATTTGTGTGTGCGCTGTCGTCCGCGACGCCCCTGGTGACCGGGGTAATTGAACGTGATCTGTTCTGAACCGCTGCCATACATCAATATCTTCTGTATCTTTTCAGGCTGCTCCTGAAACGGGATGTCGATATCGAACTCATAGTGTTTGGCTAATGACTGGATGATGCTGAAATAATATGCATTACGTCGGTCCCAGCCGCGGATGGCGCCACCGGCCAGGCTCAGGTGCGGGCTGATGACCCGTTCCGGGTCAAAGAAGTTGTTATGGCCGATGCCTTCACACTCGGGGCAGGCGCCAGCGGGATTGTTGAACGAGAACAGGCGCGGCTCCAGTTCCTGCAGGCTGTAACCACAGTGCGGGCAGGCAAATTTTGCAGAGAAGATGAGGTCGGCCCTGTTTTTATCATCCGGGTCCATCCAGGCGATAGTCGCGACATCATTCGCCAGTAGCAGGGCGGTTTCAAATGATTCGGCGAGTCGTGTCTTGATGTCTTCACGCACCTTGAATCGATCGACCACCAGTTCGATGTCATGTTTCTTTTTGGCATCGAGTTCTGGCACTTCATCCAGTTCATAGACCACGCCATCGACACGCGCCCTGATGAATCCCTGTTGTTTGAAGTCGCTGAACATGTTCAGGTGTTCGCCCTTGCGGTCGCGTATCACCGGTGCCAGCAGCATCAGTTTGCTGCCCTCGGGCAATGCCAGCACCTGGTCCACCATCTGGCTGATGGTCTGTGCCTGCAGCTCGGTATCATGTTCCGGGCAACGGGGCGTACCGGCGCGGGCAAACAGCAGGCGCAGGTAGTCATAGATCTCGGTAATGGTACCCACGGTCGAGCGCGGGTTATGCGAGGTGGTCTTCTGTTCGATGGAGATCGCCGGTGACAGGCCCTCGATGGTGTCGACATCCGGTTTTTCCATCATCGACAGGAACTGGCGTGCATACGTGGATAATGACTGCACGTAGCGGCGCTGACCTTCGGCGAAAATGGTATCGAATGCCAGGGAAGACTTGCCTGAGCCTGATAAACCGGTAATCACGATCAGCTTGTCGCGAGGGATATCTAAATCAATATCTTTTAAATTATGGGTGCGGGCACCGCGAATCTCAATCGTATCCATAACTACTTGTATCTAAAAAAAAGCAATCTGATAGAATGCCGTCTTTTAGCTTTTTCGGCAAGAGCAACAGTCGCTTATTTACCTGTTATTTATTAATGTCCAGCCCACTCTCCAATAATCTGGCCTCGCAAGAGCGCCGTGCCGGACTTTCTCTGGCATTGATATATGCATTCCGCATGCTCGGGCTGTTCATGATTTTACCGGTGTTCGCGCTCTATGCCGAACATTTTCCGGGCGCCACACCGCTGATGATGGGTCTCGCCCTGGGTATCTATGGCCTGACCCAGGCCCTGCTGCAGATACCTTTCGGCATGTGGTCTGATCGTATCGGTCGTAAACCTGTCATTTTTATAGGACTGCTCATCTTTGCCGTGGGCTCACTGATAGCCGGCAGTGCGACCACGATCGAGGGGGTAATCATCGGTCGTGCGATACAGGGCGGCGGCGCAATAGCTTCGGCCCTGATGGCCCTCGCCGCAGACCTGTCGCGTGAGGAACATCGCACAAAAATGATGGCATTGATCGGTGTCAGTATCGGTATCTCATTTGCCGCTTCGATGGTCCTGGGGCCGATAGTAAATGACCTTATCGGTATCAGCGGCATCTTCTTCAGCACGGCGGTACTCGCCATGGTCGGTGTCGCTATCCTGTATTTCTTTGTTCCCGATCCGGTTCATAGCTACTTTCATCGAGATGCAGAAGTGGAGACGCAATCACTGTTGTCAGTGATGAAGGACTCGCAGCTTCTTCGTCTGGACATCGGCATCTTTTCTCTGCATTTCATCCTGATGTGTATCTTCCTGGTGATGCCCCTGATCCTGCTTAATGATTTTTCTGTTGCTGCCGATAAGCACTGGCAGATATACCTGCCGGTGTTTGCCGCCTCACTGCTCATCATGGTGCCGTTTATCATTATCGCTGAGCGCAAGCAGGTGATGAAGCCGGTATTCAATGGCGCTATCATCAGCCTGGTCATTGCGACATCGGTGTTTCTGAGCAGTCATTCCCTGTGGTCGCTGGTATTCGGCCTGGTCATCTTCTTTGCCGGTTTTAACCTGCTGGAGGCATCGCTGCCTTCACTGATCACCAAGGTTGCACCGGCAACACAGAAAGGCACGGCCATGGGCATGTATTCCAGCAGCCAGTTCATGGGGGCTTTTGCCGGCGGCGCAGTGGGCGGTTATGCGCATCAGTCGTGGGGTATACCAGGAGTCTTCTACACGGTACTCATCGTGCTGACCTTCTGGTTGCTGCTCGCCCTGACCATGAAGAAACCAGGATCCCTGAGTACCTACCTGCTAAACGTGCGAGATGTCACCGTAGAACAGTTGCTCGCTGTCGAAGGTGTGGTCGAAGCAGCGCTCATCGAGGAACAGCCGGTAGTGG
>CBDUKK010000003.1:0-18826 GCA_965367795.1 uncultured Gammaproteobacteria bacterium | reverse complement strand
GCTTTCAATGCGGTCGGTGCTTCGTCATGGGGACGGGTAGATTTTATGCTGGATCAGGATAGTCAGCCGTGGTTGATCGAAGTAAATACTGTGCCGGGGATGACCAGTCATTCGCTGGTACCGATGGCAGCAAAACAGGCTGGATTATCATTTGAAGACCTGGTGCTGAAAATTTTATCACTGGCTGAATGTAAGCAAGGTTCGCAGCAGTGAGCGATGAATAATGAAGAAAAAAAATAAAACATCCTTGCTTAAGAAGATAGTGAAAACATCACCCATGGTGTTTGCTGCTGTTGTGCTGGTATATGGCGGGCTGTTGATTAAAGATCTCGACCTGCCGACGGTGTTACCAGTGGAAGATGTACGTGTGATCGGCGAGTTGAATTTTTTGGATACTAGCGATATTGAGACCATCATAAAGAATAAAATTCAAGGCGGTTATTTCACTGTCGATTTAAATAATATACGTGATGCTCTGGTACAGCTGCCATGGGTAAAAAATGTTTCTCTAAGAAGACAGTGGCCTGCAAGCCTGGATGTGTTTATCACCGAACAGCAACCAGTTGCATACTGGAATGACGATGGTTATATCAATGAGTCCGGTGAGGTTTTCAGTCCAGCAAAGATAGACAGGAAGCTAAATCTGCCGGTACTGAATGGACCTGAGGGACATCATAATAATGTCTGGAAATTCATGAACGTACTTTACCAGGAAATGGCTCTGCTCGAATTCGAAGTAGTGCGGCTTGATCTCGACGAGAGACGATCCTGGCAGCTGGTGGTAGCTGAACAGGATGCGACCCAGGTATCGACTACTGCTGTGAACAGGATAGATGTGAAACTTGGGCGTTTTGAAACGGAGAAAAGGTTGCAACGATTTGTACGCATACTGCCCTCGCTAACAACAGAACAAGGTGCTGGCAAGAGTGCACTGACAGATAAAAATATTAAGGTTATTGATATGCGCTATCCAAATGGTTTTGCTGTGCAGATGATCGATACGCAAGTGAGCGGGGCTTGAAAGAATGACAAAGAAGTCTGATAAAAATATGTTGATAGGCCTGGATATTGGTACTTCGAAAGTTGTCGCAATAGTAGGCGAGGTAAATGCCGAGGGCGAGATTGAGATCATCGGTCTTGGTTCACATCCTTCCAATGGTTTGAAAAAAGGGGTGGTAGTAAATATTGAATCAACCGTTCAGTCTATCCAGCATGCTGTCGAAGAAGCAGAGCTGATGGCGGGCTGTGAAATAAATTCTGTCTATGCCGGTATCGCTGGCAGTCATATACGCAGTCTGAACTCACATGGCATCGTCGCGATCCGTGAGCGGGAAGTGACAGGCGGTGATCTGGATAGAGTGATCGATGCTGCAAGGGCAGTGGCCATTCCAGCTGATCAGCGGGTACTGCATATCTTGCCACAGGAGTTCATCATCGACGATCAGGAAGGGATCCGTGAGCCTATCGGTATGTCAGGTGTTCGCCTCGAAGCCAAGGTACACCTGGTGACCGGTGCGGTTGGTGCGGCACAGAATATCATCAAGTGTGTGCGCCGCTGCGGACTGGATGTAGATGACATCATCCTTGAGCAATTGGCGTCCAGTTATTCTGTATTGACGGAAGATGAAAAAGAACTGGGTGTCTGCCTGGTAGACATCGGTGGTGGCACGACCGACATCGCAGTATTTTCCGAAGGTGCTATTCGCCACACTGCCGTTATCCCGATCGCCGGTGACCAGGTGACGAATGATATCGCCGTGGCATTGCGAACACCGACACAGTACGCCAATGATATAAAGATTAAATATGCTTGTGCGCTAAGGCAGCTGGCTAATCCTGAAGAGACGATCGAAGTGCCGAGTGTTGGTGACCGGCCGCCACGTAAGCTGTCGAGGCAGACGCTGGCAGAAGTGGTAGAGCCACGTTATGAAGAGTTATTGAACCTGGTTCATGCAGAATTACGTCGCAGTGGTTTCGAAGACATCATTGCGGCTGGAGTAGTACTGACGGGAGGCAGTTCGAAAATGGAAGGCGTTATCGACCTGGCTGAAGAGATATTTCATGCTCCCGTACGCCTCGGGTTGCCGCAATATGTATCAGGACTGTCCGATGTAGTTAGTAACCCGATCTATGCGACTGGTGTTGGATTATTGCTGTTTGGTAACCAGCACAGAAATAGTGGCACCAGTCATATCATGATGGAAGGTGGTGTTAAAGGAGTTTTTGAGCGGATGAAGAACTGGTTCCAGGGAAACTTTTAACCCGGCTACAAGAAATGAAACTGAATAAAAAACCAAATGAATATTAAACAAATTAAATTACAAGAGGAGAAATATCATGCCAATGTTTGAATTGATGGATTCCGGTGCGCAAGAAGCAGTTATAAAAGTCATCGGTGTAGGTGGTGGCGGTGGTAATGCTGTTCAGCATATGGTGAGCAGCGGTATTAACGGCGTCGATTTTATCTGTACTAATACTGATGCTCAGGCATTAGGACGCTTCGAGGGTGCTAAATCACTACAGATCGGTAGCAATATTACGAAGGGACTTGGTGCAGGAGCAACGCCTGAAATTGGTCAGCAGGCTGCACTTGAAGATCGAGAGTTGATCCAGGAAGCGATCGTGAACACTGATATGTTATTTGTTACCGCTGGTATGGGTGGTGGCACGGGTACCGGTGCTGCACCTGTGGTGGCGCAGATCGCACGTGAAATGGGTATTCTGGTCGTCGGTGTTGTCACCAAACCATTCGCATTCGAAGGTTCCGCGCGGATGAAGATTGCTATGCAGGGAATCAAGGAGCTAAGTGGCCATGTAGATTCTTTGATCACTATTCCTAACGATAAACTGCTCGATGTCTACGGTCGTGATTTTGACCTGATGAATGCGTTCAGTGGTGCGAATGATGTGCTTTGCGGTGCCGTGCAGGGCATCACTGAACTGATCACCAACCCTGGTGTCATCAACGTCGACTTTGCAGACGTTAGAACGGTGATGTCCAAGATGGGCATGGGTATGATGGGTTCAGGTCGTGCCATCGGTGATGATAGGGCACAAGTAGCTGCTGAGGCTGCTATCGCAAGCCCGCTACTGGAAGATGTTAACCTGTCCGGAGCGCGCGGCATTCTGGTCAATGTTACCGGTGCGAATATGACACTCGGTGAGTTCCAGGATATCGGTGCAGTGATCAATGGTTTTGCCTCTGACGATGCAACAGTCGTTATGGGTACTGCGATTGATGAATCTCTGGATGGTGAAATACGTGTAACCGTGGTAGCAACAGGACTGGGGCAGCCAATGAAAGTACAGGCACCAGCACCCGCTCAAGCAGAGATAAAAGTTGTGAAACCTGAGGCAGCTGATGAAGAGCCTGATTACAGTGAACTGGCCAAACCCGCGGTTGCTAGAAAGCCAAAAGCACATGCAGAGCCAGTGACAGTGAATGGTGGTTATAACGAAGAGATGCTGGATATTCCTGCATTTTTACGCAGGCAGGCTGATTAATTTGGCTGTAAAACAGGTGCAATTTGTTAACCTGTTGATTTGATTTGTTTTTATATTTTTAGGTATTGTGTTGTATGTGGCTGTATTTGATTTAAAATCAAACTGGTAAAGTGCGTAGTTTAAAGGCGTGCTTTCAATCTGGTCCGTAATTATGTGATAATACGGCGATTTTCATCGAAATTGCTGCTGCAACCTTAAGTTGGGCAACAGGATTGAATATATTGATTAAGCAAAGAACATTAAAGAATGTAATTCGCGCCACTGGTGTTGGCTTACACTCTGGTGAAAAAGTCTATTTGACCCTGCGTCCGGCACAGCCAGATACAGGCGTGATTTTCCGTCGTGTCGATCTCAACGAACCGGTAGAAATAAAAGCCAATGCGATGAATGTTGGCGCGACGATGCTGTCAACAACATTGGAGCAGGATGGCGTCAGTGTTTCTACCGTGGAACACCTGTTGTCTGCCATGGCAGGTCTTGGTATCGATAATGCCTACGTTGATGTCAGTGCTTCTGAAGTGCCAATCATGGATGGTAGTTCCGGTCCTTTCGTATTCTTAATTCAATCTGCAGGTATCGTCGAACAGGAAGCGCCTAAAAGATTTGTCCGTATCAAGAAATCTGTCGTCGTAGAAGAGGAAGGCAAGTGGGCACGCTTTGACCCTTTCGATGGATTCAAAGTCAGTTTTGCCATAGATTTTGATCACCCTGCATTTAAGGACGCCCCCTGTACAGCCGAGATCGATTTTTCAACGACATCGTTTGTCAAGGAAGTTAGCCGTGCACGTACATTCGGTTTTATGAGCGATATCGAAGCGCTTCGTAAAAACAATCTCGCGCTGGGTGGCAGTATCGATAACGCCATTGTGGTTGATGAGTATCGCGTATTGAATGAAGATGGCCTGCGTTACGAAGATGAGTTCGTCAAGCATAAGATCCTTGATGCGATCGGTGACCTTTATCTATTAGGGCATAGTTCAATCGGTGCTTTCTCCGGCTACCGCTCTGGTCATGCTCTAAATAATAAATTACTGAAAGCGCTGTGTGCTGATCCTGAAGCCTGGGAAGAAGTCACTTTTGAAGATGAAAAAGCATCTTCGCCTATCTCTTACACACAACCTCTGCAAACTTTTTAGCCGGCATAGTCAAGTTCGCTCCAGACACCTCAGATCGAATTATTCTTCATCTGATCTGTTACCGCGACTGTGCCTGGCAAGTCTTAATAAAGAGGCCTTTAGTTGCTGGTGTTGAATGCTGTCGGCAGACTGCAACAGCATGGATGATGTTTTATCACTGATCTGTAGCTCTGGTTTATCTTTCTTTTTCGCTTGCTGCTGATCAGGGCTTGAAGCCTGGTAGCGAGTACTTATTTGAACATGGTGAATTTGTTCCTTACTATTGCTGTTATTCGCTGTATTTTTACGAATAAATTGCAGTATCTGGGGGCTCAGCTGACGCAGTCTGGTCGTCCAGACCGGGGAATCTGTAATAAGCATTAAATTCTGGTTGCGTACATTAGCAACGGTAACGTGACCGCGGCACTCCACCGGCAATATGCTGTGCAATAATTGCGTGAAATAGGCCAGTTTTTTGGCCTGGACCAGGAATTCGGGCTTAAATTGCTCATTAATTGGCTTCATTGTGTTAAAAAGTCCGGCAAAGTGTCTATAATCGTCAGTAATGCAAGGGTTATGTAAACGAATATTTAAATATGAATATTATTTTCGTCGGAAAATTTAGAGGTAAACCGCTTCGCTGTCAGCTAGACGGCACGCGTCAGTTACTTGCCTGTTCGGTAATTATAAGTCTTTTTGCCGGTCTACTGGTAAGTTCCGGTTACTGGTACGGTAAGACCACTGCTGCTGTGAATCAGCTGGCTGAGCTGGAACAGGATATTTCCAAGCAAAAGTTATTAATCAATGAAGCACGCCAGTCTGCAGAGTCAGAACTTGATGCACTTGCTGCGCGTCTGGGTACAATGCAGGCGAATGTCATTCGTTTGAATGCCCTGGGGCAGCGCCTGGTGAAAGTAGCAAAACTGGACTCGAAAGAATTCAATTTTAAAAACACACCTTCATACGGTGGTCCAAGCGAGGACGAGGGAGTTGCCAACATCGATTTTGAAAATGTCATGGCTGATCTGGATAGACAGCTGAGCAGTCGTGAAGAGCAGCTCGATGTGCTGGAAGAAGTTATCATGAACCGACAGCTAAGAAACGAATCCAAGCCTCGCGGCAGGCCGATCTCAAAAGGCTGGACATCGTCATATTACGGTAAGCGTACTGATCCGTTTACAGGTAAGTTAGCGATGCATAAAGGCATGGACTTTGCGGGTAAAGAGGGCAGTGAAATCATCGCTGTCGCAGGTGGTATAGTGACCTGGGCTGGTGATCGGTATGGATATGGTCAGTTAGTGGAAATAAATCATGGTAATGGATACACCACCCGATATGGCCATAATGCGAAACTCCTGGTCGAGGTTGGTGATAGTGTAGAGAAGGGTCAGGCAATCTCTCAAATGGGCTCAACCGGCCGTTCTACCGGACCGCATGTTCACTTTGAAGTGCTGAAAAACGACAGGCAGATCAATCCGGCTAAATATGTTGCCCTGCGTTAGAAAAGCCCCGTCTGTCAATTGAGTGTTAGATAACTGCTGTAATATTCCTATCAATATTCCTTTCGGTAATACATGACCCGTCGCCGGTTCTCAGGCATAATACGTCGTATTTTTTATTTTCATGATGCTGGTTTACGCTAGTGTCAGGCAATTATTCTCCAGGTTTAATTAATTAAAATGATTTTGAACGCAGTTAAAAAAGTGTTTGGTAGCCGTAACGAACGGTTGATAAAGAAACACCGTAAAATAGTTAATAAAATTAATGCCATTGAACCCGATTTCGAGGCGCTCAGTGATGAACAGCTAGCAGCCAAAACTCAGGAGTTTCGTGATCGGCTCAAGAGTGATGAAAACCCACAGGGCGAAACCCTGGAGCAGTTGTTGCCTGAAGCCTTTGCTGCGGTAAGAGAGGCAGGCCGTCGTGTCCTGGGTATGCGCCACTTTGATGTACAGCTGATCGGCGGTATGGTGCTGAACAGCGGCAAGATCGCCGAGATGCGTACCGGTGAGGGTAAAACACTGGTTGCAACGCTGGCAGCATATCTGAATGCTCTGCCTGGCAAAGGCGTCCATGTTGTTACAGTGAATGATTACCTGGCTACTCGTGATGCTGAATGGATGGGACGTTTATATAACTTCCTTGGCATGACAACCGGTATCAGTGTGTCTGGTTTGGACCCTGTTGCCAAGAAGCAGGCCTATGCGGCCGATATAACCTACGGTACAAATAATGAGTTCGGTTTCGATTACCTGCGCGATAACATGGCATTTACTGCCGAAGAGAAGGTGCAGCGTGCACCATATTTCGCCATCGTCGATGAAGTCGACTCCATCCTGATCGATGAGGCTAGAACACCTTTGATCATCTCTGGTGCGGTCGGTGAGAATAGCGACCTGCATCTGAAGTTCAAAGATATCGTGAAACGACTTGAGCAAGGTCGTCTCACCACGAAAGAAGAGCCGGAAGAAGGCGATTTCTCGGTCGATGAAAAGAGCAAAAGTGTTCATATAACAGAGCAGGGGCATCAGAAAATAGAAGATATCCTTGTCGAGGTTGGTATCCTTGATGAAAACGACTCGCTGTATAGCGCAACAAATATCAACCTGGTCCACTATCTGAATGCTGCCCTGCGTGCCATGGTGCTGTTCGAGAAAGATGTGCATTATATCGTGCGAGATAACCAGGTCATCATCGTCGATGAATTCACTGGTCGTACCATGGATGGACGTCGCTGGTCGGAAGGACTGCACCAGGCAGTTGAAGCAAAAGAAGGGGTAGAAATCCAGAGCGAGAACCAGACCCTGGCATCGATCACCTTCCAGAACTATTTCAGGTTATATGAAAAACTCTCCGGTATGACCGGTACAGCGGATACCGAAGCAGAAGAGTTGTTGCAGATCTATGGGCTGGAAGTCGTTATCGTGCCTACCAATAAACCGATGTCCCGTGTAGATAATACTGACCAGGTGTTTTTGACCCCGGAAGAGAAATATAACGCTATCGTGAATGACATCAAAGCTTGTGTTACCAGGAAGCAGCCGGTACTCGTCGGCACAGCCTCCATCGAAGTGTCTGAACATATCTCTGATCTGCTTACAAAAGATAAGATCAAGCATAATGTCCTCAATGCTAAACAGCATGAGAATGAAGCACGTATCATCGAAGATGCCGGCCGCCCTGCAGCAGTAACCATCGCAACCAATATGGCTGGTCGTGGTACCGATATCGTGCTTGGCGGCAACCTGGATGCCGAGTTGCAACAGAATAAAGACGCCAGTGAAGAGCAGAAGCAGCAGATAAAGCAGGAATGGCAGAAACGTCATCAGCAGGTCTTAGAGGCGGGTGGTCTGCATGTGGTCGGTAGTGAAAGACATGAATCACGCCGCATAGACAACCAGCTGCGTGGCCGTTCTGGCCGTCAGGGTGATCCTGGCTCAAGCCGTTTTTACCTGTCTTTACAGGACGACCTGATGCGTATCTTCGCATCGGACAAGGTCGGTTCGCTGATGAAAAAACTGGGAATGGAAGAGGGTGAAGCGATAGAGCACCCCTGGGTGAACCGTGCCATCGAAAATGCACAACGCAAGGTCGAAGGACACAACTACGATATCCGTAAACAATTACTTGAGTACGATGATGTCGCCAATGATCAGCGTCGTGTTATCTATGCGCAACGTAATGAGATGATGGCAGAGGCAGACCTGTCAGAGACTATCAAGACTATACGTGAAGAGATCGTGAACGATGTCATAAGCACCTACATACCTCATGGTAGCCTGGATGAGCAGTGGGATATCGAGGGACTCGAAAGTGCCCTGGATGAAGAGTTCGGGCAGGCACTGCCGGTCGGACGATGGTTGGAAGAAGACAATATGCTGGACGAAGCCGGTCTGCGTAAAAAGGTTCATTCTGCTATCGTCGAAGAGTTCGAAGCCAAGGAGGCGATGGTCGGCGCAGAGGGCATGCGCAACTATGAGAAGCATGTGATGTTAAACGTGCTGGATAAATTATGGAAAGAGCACCTGGCAGCGATGGATTATCTCCGTCAGAGCATCGGACTACGTGGTTATGCGCAGAAGAACCCTAAGCAGGAATATAAGCGCGAAGCGTTTGAGATGTTTTCCGAGCTGCTGGAGAAGATGAAGTACGAAGTGATCTCTATTCTTTCGAAGGTTAAAATCCAGTCTAACGAACAGGTAGAACAGTTAGAAGCGAACCAGAACCCGGAAGTCGTCAATGTGAATTATCACCATGCAGATGCTGCAGGAATGCAGCAGCCTCAAGGCGAAGCTGAAGCGCCGGAGGCGCAGCGGGAAACCGCTAAGCCCTACCAGCGTACAGAGAAAAAGATCGGGCGTAATGATCCATGTTATTGTGGCTCGGGTAAGAAATTTAAACAGTGTCACGGAAAGCTGTCCTAGCTTCAGGTTCCTTAACCTTTTTAACGCTGATCAGTAATACGGTCAGGATATTAAAATTCGATGGCTGAACTAGACGAAATTTTACCGATAGCCGGAATACGACTCGCCTCTGTTGCTGCGGGCATCAAAAAAAATGGCAATGAAGACCTGGTCGTTATGGCTCTCGATGAAGCATCGACATGTGCCGCAAGCTTTACTAAAAATGCTTTTTGCGCGGCACCGGTAACACTGGCCAGGCAGCACCTGTCACAGCATTCACCACGTGCACTGCTGATCAACTCGGGCAATGCGAATGCGGGAACCGGTGAGACTGGCATGCAGAACGCTCGGCAGTGTTGTCAGTGGCTGGCAGAGGAATCAGCTCTGTTGCCAGAGCAGGTATTACCTTTTTCAACCGGTGTCATCGGTCAACAGTTGCCGATGCCTGTTCTCCAGTCAGGTATAAAGCAGGTGGTTTCCAGGCTGGCAGAAGAAAACTGGCCTGCTGCTGCCCGCGGTATTATGACGACCGATACGGTAGCGAAAGCGATCTCCAGAACCGTGCTGCTCGATAACAAAGAAGTTTCAATCACCGGTATCGCCAAAGGCTCGGGTATGATCTGTCCTGACATGGCGACCATGCTCGCTTTCATTGCTACAGATGCAAATGTCGATGCCGCTTTTCTTCAGCAAAGCCTGGCAGCGGTGGTAGATGAAAGCTTCAACGCCATCACTGTCGATGGAGACACCTCGACGAATGACGCCTGTGTCTTAATCGCTACGGGTAAAGCGGGTAATCAGCAACTGACTGAAAGCTCGCAGGATAGCACAAAGTTTGTCGATTCCCTGAAACAAGTTTGCCTGTTCCTGGCACAGGCGATAGTGAGAGATGCAGAGGGTGCAACGAAATTTGTTACTGTTAATGTCGATAAAGCCAGGTCTAAGGAAGAAGCGAGGAAAGTGGCATATACCATAGCGCATTCACCATTGGTGAAAACAGCACTATTTGCCAGTGACCCAAACTGGGGCAGGATACTGGCCGCCGTTGGTCGTGCTGGGGTTCAACAACTGGATATTTCGGGTGTCGATATTTTTCTTGGGGATGTCTGTATCGTTCGAAGCGGTGGCGTGGACAGCGACTATACCGAGGAGAAAGGACAGGCCGTGATGAATGAGCATGAGATACCTATTTCGGTAGAGCTTGGTCGTGGCGAAGAATCAGCGACCATATGGACATCAGACCTGTCACATGAATATGTCCGAATCAACTCAGAATACCGCTCTTAATAGCATTTAAAAAAACTGGGGTTTTGATGCCAGATATTATTCACGTAGCTGTTGCCGTCATTGTGAATGATGAGGGCGATGTCTGTATCAGTTTGCGACATGAGGATAGCCATCAGGGTGGTCTATGGGAGTTTCCTGGCGGTAAGGTCGAGCAGTATGAAACCGTACAGCAAGCGCTGACTCGTGAGATCAGTGAAGAACTCGATCTTCATATAAATGAGTCACGTCCATTGATTAAGGTTCTGCATGACTACCATGATAGAAAAGTCTGTCTACATGTGCACAGGGTACTCAGCTATACCGGACAGGCGAAAGGTGCCGAAGGACAGAAGGTCGAATGGATACCTGCTGATGAGCTGTCTTCATACGAATTCCCACTGGCAAACTTTCCAATAATCAAGGCGGTTCAATTACCGGACCGATACCTGATCACCGGGAAATTCATTGATCAGCAGGATTTCCTGAAAAAGCTTTCGAGTGCTCTCGACAGGGGTGTGAGACTGGTTCAGTTACGGCTCAAGGGTGATGATCTGAGTAGTGATGTGATGCGCTCATTAATACAGAAGTCTTCAGCATTATGTACGCAGGCTAGAGCGAAGTTGCTATTGAATATATCGAAACATCACCTCAGATCACTCGATATATCGACAATCGCATTTGATGGTTTTCATGCTGACAGTAGAATGCTCAATAAGTTATCAACCCGGCCTGAAGGTGCCCTGTTCTCTGCATCCTGTCACAACCTTGACGAACTACATAAAGCGAGACAGCTAGATGCTGACTTTGTGGTGCTGTCACCGGTTAAACAAACGGCGAGCCACCCGGAAACTGAACCATTGGGTTGGCAGCAGTTTTCCGGGCTGGTAGATAGTTGTACTATGCCGGTGTATGCCTTGGGTGGTGTATCTGAAGAGGATATGAAGAGCGCATGGTTACATGGTGCCCAGGGAATAGCAGCTATCAGCGCTTTGTGGTACTAACGGCTATATCGTTTAAATTGCACACATCTTTAATTTGAAGCTGACATCATTCTGGCACTGTTCAGGTCGGAGCGAAGGATCTTCATTTTTCATAAAGCGTACCGAAAAACGGTGTTTCCCGGCACTGATTTCCGGGTAACACAAAACATCATCAGCTACAGATATCCGAAGTAACTGTATTGCCTGGTTAGTATCCAGTGACTTTTGAAAAAAGCCGTTCTGCGCGACTTCCTCGGTATCTTCTGCGCTATGCCTCAATACGTCCAGGATCAATTGTACCGCGCGATCGAGGTGACCAAACGGCTGAAACCATTTCTCTATATGCTGCTGCCGTTTATCTTTCGGCAGTGTCAGCCAGTGTTTGAGTGCGGGCAGATCAAAATCGCAGATACTTCCAGGAACCGAGTTCTTCTGCGCGATGGCGGTAAGCAACTCGACATTCTTGGTATCCTGCCCGACCTGTCCGCTTATAGCCTGTAGTTCACCGATCCGTTTCTGTATATTTTTTAGTACAGAAGTCAGTTGTGACTGATCGATCTGCGGGCGTTTTGACAAGCGTTCAAGGCGAGTATGCTGTCTCTCGAGTTCTTTTAGAACTTCCAGTTTGATGTCGCTGCGTGTCGTGTATGCCAGGATCTCCAGTATCGAATCTATCGCGACGCGATTATTCCAGTCCGAACCGTGTGTCAGGTGAAAAGCATACTGCTGGAACAGATTTTCCAGGCGCAGGAAGGCGCGTACTTTTTCATTCAACGGTTGTTCGTAAACGTGGGTTTCGGTCACAGTGTAGCTTCTTGCTATTGATTTAGAGGTGGTGGAAAAGGCCTGGCTAATATTTCAGCAAATTTTACACGTTTTTTCTACACTGGTTGATGTATTTTTATCTATTTGCCTCAGACAAGTGTAAAAATTTCTCATGCAGATCCTTGACCTGCTTATCTATCATATTGATATTACTGTTGTTTTCGATGATGTCATCTGCTTCGTCAAGTCTTGTACTATCGTCTACCTGGTTGTTGATTATTGCTCGAATTTCACTCAGGCTTCGCTTATCTCGCTTTTGGACACGTGCGATCCTGACCGCTTCATCAGCAATAACGACCAGGATTCGATCAATGATGTCATGGTAGTCCGATTCTATCAGCAATGGTATTACGATGATTAGGTATGCAGGAGGATTCTGGCTGGAGCTCAATCTTTGTATTTTACGCAGAACTTCGCTTTTTATCCTGGGATGTAATATGTTTTCCAACGACTGTTTATTTTCTTTCTTGTTGAAAACCAGCTGAGCCAGCTTTTTCCTGTTTAGTTCGCCGTTGAGTTTCAGTAAGTCAGGGCCGAATGTATCGGTTATCTGTTTCAGGATACTCTCATTGTTATTGACGAGATCATGCGCGATAACATCAGTGTCGATCACCGGGATACCAAGTTTTTCAAACACGCTAGAGACAGCAGTTTTACCGCTTCCGATACCACCAGTTAGCCCGACCTTCAGCATGTTATAAGAATGAAAGGTAGGTGGTATTGATGGTCTCTCCCCATAACAGGGCGATCCATCCTGCAACCGCGAGATAAGGTCCAAAAGGTATGGGTTGCTGCTGCCTGGTTTTACCGATAATCAGCATACCGATGCCAAAGACTGAACCGACAACGGAAGACACCAGGATGACCTGGGGCAGGTAGCTATAACCCATCCATGCACCGAGCGCTGCTAATAATTTAAAGTCACCAAAACCCATGCCTTCTTTCCCTGTCAGCAGCTTGAATAACTGGTAGACCGACCACAGGATCATGTAGCCGGCCATGGCTCCGATGACACTCGATGTCAGATCAGTGAATACATCGAAGAGGCTCAAAAATATTCCCAGCCACAGTAACGGTAAAGTGAGACTGTCCGGTAATAACTGTGTTTTTAGATCGATCAGGGTAAGCGTGATCAGTACCCAGGTAAAGAATAAAGCGGCAATAGTCTGCGTGGTCACACCGAAAGTATAGGCAACGAGGAGCGACGCTAGTGCAGTGATCAGTTCGACAGCGGGGTATTGGAGCGATATCTTTGTACCGCATGAGGAACACCGGGCTTTTAGAAATATATAGCTGATTACCGGGATGTTTTCCCAGGCGCGCAGTTTATGTCCACAGTTCGGACAGGCCGATTCCGGTACCGCCAGGTTAAATCTTTTCTGATCTCCATCTGCTGGTGGTGGTTCAAGTTCAAGAAATTCGTGACATTCACGCTTCCAGTCTCGCTCCATCATCTTCGGCAGGCGATAGGCGACCACGTTCAGGAAGCTGCCTACGCTCAAGCCGATAAATATAACGGTAAAATAGAACAGCCACGGTGATGACTGAAGAGTAATGACTATATCTTCCAACATGTATGGCTATCTTTAATATTGTTTTTTTGCGTTTAAACCACTTCGCCCATCTTGAAGATAGGCAGATACATGGCGATAACAAGTCCGCCGATGACGACAGCGAGGAACGACATGATCATCGGCTCCAGCATGGCTGTGAGGTTATCGACCGCATCATCAACCGCTTCCTCATAATACTCGGCAACTTTATCCAGCATCTCATCGAGGGCGCCGGATTCTTCACCGATACCTACCATCTGGATAAGCATGTTAGGGAATAGCTCTTTGTTAGCAGAGAGGCTTACCTGTAGCGTTGTACCAGAAGAAATATCATCTCTTACCTGCATGATGGCCTTTTGATAAACACTATTGCCGGCCGCCCCAGCTACCGAGTCCATCGCTTCGACTAATGGAACACCGGCTGCAAACATGGTCGACAGGGTTCTGGCAAATCTTGCGATCGCTGCATTAGTAGTCAATAGGCCTACAGCCGGCATTTTGAGCGCTAATTTATCCAGCGAGTCTCTGAATGCTTTCGATCTTATTTTTGCCTGTTTGAAACCATAGACGATAGCAACAATACCAGCGATAAATAGCCAGACATTATCGACCAGCGTATCAGATAATCCGACGACAAATAAGGTAAAGGCAGGTAATTCAGCACCAAAGCCTTCAAACATCTCAGCAAAGGTCGGCACCACGAAGATCAACAGGATTGCGGAAACAACAACAGCAACGACGAGTACTGATATAGGATAGGTCATCGCTTTTTTAATCTTGTTTTTTAAGGCTTCAGATTTTTCCTTATATGTGGCCACTTTATCTAGTAGTGTTTCCAATGCGCCCGATTGCTCACCGGCGTCAACCAGGCTGACAAATAATTCATCAAAATATCTAGGATGATTGTTGAGCGCATTGGCTAAAGTGCCACCGGCCTCGACATCAAGTTTTATCTGCATGATCAATTTACCCATGGTCGGGTTAGAGTGACCCTGACCGACAATATCAAATGCCTGTACCATCGGCACACCGGCTTTCATCATGGTTGCCAGTTGGCGGCTGAAAACAGCGATATCTTTCGTGGTGATCGGTTTTTCCCTTTCGGCAAAAAGCCCACCGCCTTTTTTCTTTATCTTGCCTTTCTTGGGAGTAAGCCCCTGCTTTCGTAATTCTGATTTTACTACATCAGCGCTGGCAGCAGTGGTCTCACCTTTTAAGGTTTGACCTTTTGCATTAGTACACTCCCATGTATAGGTAGCATTCTTTATTTTCACCTTATTTTTTGTCTTAGCCTTTGCCATCTGTCTTTCCTGAAAGTAATTCTTACTATAATTTGTCAGTTTAATCCTTGGTTACACGATTTATCTCTTCGAGACTGGTCAGTCCTGCGATCACCTTTTTGATCGCTGACTTCCTCAGATCATCGATACCTTCTTTCTCTGCCTGGTCAGCAATGTCGATGGCTGTACCATTTTCCATAATAATACGCCCGGTTGCTTCTGATATCGGCAACACCTGGTATATACCGACACGTCCCTTGTAACCTTCACTGCACTGGTCGCAGCCCTTTGCTTTGAACAGTTCAGGGTTTGCATCGATCTGCTCTGCGGTGAAACCTTCTTCTTCGAGTGCGGCACGCGGTATGTCTACTTTCTCTTTGCAGTTGTTACATAAGCGTCGTGCAAGACGTTGCGCGATGATCAGGTTAACGGCAGATGCGATATTAAAAGGCGGGACGCCCATGTTCACCAGGCGTGCTAATGTCTGCGGTGCATCATTGGTATGCAGGGTAGACATCACCATGTGACCTGTCTGGGCAGCTTTGATAGCGATCTCGGCTGTTTGCAGGTCACGAATCTCACCGACCATGATGATGTCAGGATCCTGTCGCAGGAAGGCGCGTAACGCCGATTCGAATGTCAGGCCAACCTTATCATTAACATTTACCTGGTTGATGCCTTCGAGATTGATCTCCGCAGGATCCTCGGCGGTAGAAATATTAGTATCGACCGTATTTAAGATATTCAGACCGGTATACAGGGATACCGTTTTACCACTACCCGTCGGACCGGTAACGAGGATCATACCGTAAGGGTTCGCTAAAGCATTGAGATAGAGTTCTTTCTGATCAGGTTCATAACCTAAAGCATCGATACCCAGGGTGGCGCTGGACGGGTCAAGAATACGTAGCACGATTTTTTCACCAAAAAGCGTGGGGCAGGTATTAACACGAAAATCGATGGCTTTATTCTTGGAAATCTTCAGTTTGATCCTGCCATCCTGGGGCACCCTTTTCTCAGCGGTGTCCATGCGTGACATGACCTTGATACGAGCGGATAACTTGGGGCTCATCTGTATCGGCGGTTTTGCCACCTCACGTAAAACGCCATCTATGCGCAACCTGACGCGATAACTTTTCTCGTATGGTTCGAAGTGAATATCCGAAGCGCCTTTTTTAATCGCGTCGAGCAGGATCTTGTTGATGAAGCGGACGACAGGCGTATCATCGATATCAGAACTGCTATCGTCTTCTTTCTTTTCAGCATCGGGATCAGCGAAATCCAGGTCATCCAGATTATCCAGGTCATCGCCCATCATATCGTCCATGGCCGCTTCCTGCTCTTCCAGCAGTTTCTCTACCATGTTGGATAATTTGTTTTCTTCTACCAGAACCGCTTCGGTGTTGACACCAGTCTGAAATTTAATATCATCTATCGCTGCCAGGTTCGTCGGGTCTGAGATACCGATATACAGATGCTTGCCTCTTTTATAGAGTGGTAAGGCATGGTGTTTTTTGATCAGCTTGTCGTCGACGATATCGCGAGGAATGGCGTCAGTGTCGATCGCGTCCAGATCAAATACTGGCAAACCGAATTCCTTAGAGGCTTCCATGGCGATTTTCTTCGCTGAGAGTATATTGTTACTAACGAGATAGTTAGTGAAGGAAACCTTTTCTTTTAGCGAAGCCTGAAGTGCTTTAATCGCGGCTTCTTCTTCGAGTAAGCCATCGATAACCAGCTTGCGTGGTAGCCCGTTTAATCTGATTTCTGCCGCCATGAATTGTCCCGATTTCTATTATTATTATGTTTGAGGCATGTGATTATTATTTCTAAAATGTCCCCCAATCATAGTTGATTTTTTTGAAAAATGCCTACAATTGGCAGTAACTACGGGTAGCCTGGTAAAAAAATGTTGATATAAATTAGAATATTACTTTTAAATAATATGGGGTGGAAGTTAAATAATAACCATTATGTGAATCAAAGGACTTTCTAGCAAACTGGCGATTTGAATGCGACATTGTCAGACTTCGTTATCAGGCTCCTACAGGAAGTCTTGAGATGAAACCCCGGGCTTTTTGAAGTGCAATTAATTTTTTACACTACACTAATAACTGTGTGGAGCGGTAATAACAAAAGTGGAATTAACTTTAATTTAGGTAAGTAGATATATTATGAAAAGTGATTTAATAAAGGCAAAACTGAAGGCGTCGGCTATACATTTGTCTATCAGCATCGTTATATTTTTCGGCATACTCTATCTGATTCTTGCTGAATGGTATCCGGGAATTTTCTTTACCGCCGAAGGCGGCTGGGACGGAATCAAACTGATGGCGGCGGTGGACCTTGTCCTGGGGCCAAGTTTGACATTCATTATATATAATCACATGAAAGCTAAAAAAGAGATAGTGCTGGATCTATCTCTGGTGGCTGTGGTGCAGATCAGTGCCCTGATGTGGGGAGGATTACAGGTATATTCCGAGCGGCCGGTTGCTCTTGTCATGTGGGATGGCATATTTTATACCGTCACTGAAGACTATTATAATAAGCAAAATATCAGCCTGAGAGACATAGCGACTTACAGTGAAGAAAAGCCGTTGCTCATCTATGCAGAGTCGGATCATTCACTTGAGCAATTAGAGGAGCTGCAGAGATTAAACAGGGAAAGTATACCGCCATATGCGCAAGTGCATTTGTACAAATCAATCAAAGAGTACAAGGATGATGTATTTGAAAACCAGATTTCGAGTGATCTCTGGCAAGAGTATTTACAGGAAGATATAACCCAGACCAGCGACCATGTCTTTTTGGGTAAAGCGAAATATAAAGATCTATTGGTTTACTTAAATTCAGAGGCTGAGCTAGTTGAGTTGAAAATAAGGCAATAATAATGGGTTTGGATTTGTTCATAACAAAAGCAGAGTAAGCTCTGCTTTTGTTATGTAATTGTGCTGTTATATTAACATAGGCGTGCTGCCAGGCAGCTACCAGGATTTATCGAATCATCCCATAAAACCTGCCCGTTGTTAATATTGCGCGTGCCGGTAACGATGTAGGTCGGGCCTGCCGGGGTGAAATTTGCGTCACCGGTGGCGGTGATTTCAACCTGATCAGCGGCTGGAGAAGCGGTAGTTATAGAGGCCACCCGACCGCTAGCTGCGGGGTCGTTAACACCAAAACCGCCACCGTCAATACAGCGTGTAACATAGTTAGCGTTCGTGGTATCGGCACGTTGCGAACAGACTTCTATATCTGCTTTCAGTGCAGAGGTGGCAAGGATGATTTCTGAGAAAGCCGCTTTGTTGGTATAGCTTGAATAGGCTGGCAGCGCGACGGACGCCAGAATGCCGATGATGGCAATCACGATCATTAATTCGATCAGTGTGAAACCTTGTTGAGCTTTTTTCATGATCCTCTCCGAGGCGATAGATATTCTTTCGTAATCTATACTGTATTTAGGTTTATAGTACTGTATAGTTTTTATTGCACAAAACATGCCATTTCTGTTATTTATAGAAAGTCATGTTAAAACAATGATGTATTGTGTTTTTCAGTGTATTTCGTACTTCATAATCAATGAATAATGGACATTAAATGGCATAAAGTGACAAACTAGCAGTGAATTTCACTTTATTGTGATTTGACAGCGCTGGGGTGGCATACTGACTTCGCTTTCTTGTGACGGGATTTCTACTAGAGGTTAACTGGTTTTAGACGGCGAGCGAGCATACAAAGAAAAGGGAGAACTGACTTATTATAAGTTGTGAATAAGCCAAAGGAATCTGGGTGAAAGTTTATATTCGGCAAATAAAAAAGGGCAGAGTAAACTCTGCCCTTTTTATGTAACCTGGTAGTTATATTAACACAGGTTATCAGCTAAACAAGATCCTGGTGTTTCTG
>CBDUKK010000002.1:0-19670 GCA_965367795.1 uncultured Gammaproteobacteria bacterium | reverse complement strand
CAGGCCACCGGCAACGACATTCCAGGTCAACCATTCACCGAGGATGATAGCCGCAAAAACAGCTGCATAGACCACCTGCACGCAGGCGATCAGGCTGGCCGTCTTAGCCTTGAGATGTAACAGGCCATTGGCGAACAGGGTATGCGGCAGTGCGGTGAAGACGATGCCCAGTAACAGCAGTAGCCACCATTGTGAAGATTCGATAGCTGAAATATCGGTATCGATAAAAACCACCAGTACCAGCATGACGACCAGCGTCTGGTAGAACAGGGAATGGCTGGCTTTATACGCTGAGAAGTAACGCCGCTGCATTATGTTTCTCAGCGACATCATCAATGCCGAGAACATACCGAACAGCACACCGACCAGGGTGCTGTTATCCAGCGAAAACTCGGGCACGATGAGATAGATACCAAACAGTACGGCTATCGAACTGATGATATCGGCGATGTGCGGTCTCTCACCATGAAACAGCGGTTCCAGAAAAACGGTGATGACGGGATAGGTATACAGCGCGATCACGCCAACGGCTACCGTAGAGACCTGCATGGCGTGGAAGTATGTCACCCAGTGGATCGCCAGCAGGCTGCCTAGCAGCCCGGCCATCATGTAGTCTCTCCTGCTGCCAAGCCGATACGACTGTTTTGTATATGCCATGTAGATAGCGATCGCGAGGCATGCGAAAACACTGCGATAGAAGGTGATCTCGAGCGCTGGCAGAGAGACCAGCTTGGAGAACAGCGCGGTAAAAGAAAAGATCAGGACTGCGGCATGTACCGACAGCAGACCCTCTCGAGAATGATGCATCGCTAGTTGATACCCTGTTATTTATTGACTGCTTTCAACAGGGTAAATTTTTTATTACTGGCAACGACCTCGCAGGCACCGAACAGATGTTTTAACTTGGCATGGTAAGCCAGGTGGCGATTACCTATCACCCATAGTTCACCATTCGGCTCCAGCACAGCTTTTGATTCGGTAAACATCTGCCAGGCAACATCATCGTTGATGGCAACGTCCTGGTGGAATGGCGGGTTGCACAGGACCAGTGATACGCTGTCCTCCGCGACACCGTGCAGGCAGTCGGTCTGCAGGAACTCGGCTTCACGGGACTCACCGAATACGTTCACGAAATTACTGATCGCTGACTCGACCGCCATATAAGACTCGTCGGTGAAAATAATGTTTGCGCAAGGATTCTTGATCGCAGCCATCAGACCGAGCACACCGTTACCACAGCCCAGATCAACGATGGTCTTATAACGTTCATCCACTGGCAGATTCTCGATGAAAAGACGCGCCCCGATATCGAGACGATCCCTTGAGAACACGCCTGCATGATTGCTTATCTCCAGTTCAATATCATCCAGCTGGTAACCGATCTTGAACTTATCCGGATACGGGTTTTCAGGCACCACCAGCCCGGCATCGAACTCACTGAGGATGAGGCGCGACTTCTTGTGAGCCAGTGATGTCTTTGTCGGACCGATGATCTTCTCGAACAGCGACAGCGTCGACATATGTATCTTCTTTGTCATGCCCGCCGCGATTATCTTCGTCGAACCGTCAACAGCAGCACGGATACGATGCAGCTGGTCTTCGAGCATCGCCAGGCTCTTGGGAATCTTTATCAGTACGATATCAGCGATGCCGTTTTTAGCCCCGCCCTGCAGCACACTGTCGGGAGAATGCAGGCTGTTTATGATCGTGACCGAATCGTAATCGAGACCATTCGCTTTTAGATTTGACGATATCGCCTGCATCGACAGATAGGAATCAGTCATCAGCACCGGGGTGAGATGACTTAACGGAACCGATAGTGCACCAAAACTATCATTCACTATCAGCAGGCTGACATCATCATGCAGCAGCTCATTCTCTTCGAGGTATTGCAGCACGTATTCATCTGCAGCATCCCAGGCCCTCAGGGTCTCTTTCTTGCGGACAGGAAAGCGGTGCAGTTCAAAACTGCCAAACGAAGTACCAAGTGTATTTTCTAACTGTTCCATAACCATGCAGCGCCTCTAACGCCTGATGAATCACCGTGAACGGGTGAAACCAACTTTGTATTGACCACGTCTGAAAAAACGTAGTCTCCCCAGATTCCGGGGACATTTTCATAAAGACGTTTTATATTACCCATGCCGCCACCGAGGACGATGACATCAGGGTCCAGTATATTTATAACATGCGCCAGGCTCCTGGCCATACGGTTTTCATAACGCTCAAGCGTCTCATTGGCGTCCTCGTCGCCAAAGCGCGCTTTATTAACGATCGTCTCAGCATCGAGAAACACGTTGTTATGTAACTCGTGATCGCGAACCAGCCCCGGCCCAGATAGCCAGGTTTCGATACAACCATGTTTGCCGCAATAACATTCAGGCCCCGGCAACTCATAGTCTTCCGGCCAGGGCAAAGGATTATGCCCCCATTCTCCAGCGATTGCATTGGGCCCCAGCAGTACATTCTTAGCGATGACCACACCCGCCCCCGTGCCGGTACCGATGATCACACCGAAGACCACGGTTGCATCTTTTGCCGCGCCATCGGTGGCTTCAGAGAGCGCAAAACAATTAGCATCATTCGCGATACGGATCTCTGCCTGCAACAATTGCTGCAGGTCAGTTAAAACGGGTTTGCCATTCATACACACCGAGTTGGAGTTTCGCAGCAGGCCGGTGGCAGGTGATAGTGCGCCGGGTGTACAGACACCGACACGGCCCTTATCAGCAGTCGCCGTTTCGATCTGCCTGACCAGGTCATAGACACTTCTCAGGGTGGCCTTATAATCACCCTGCGGTGTAGCAACACGCTGACGGTATAACTCTTCACCTGTTTCGGATAAGGCTATGCCTTCTATCTTTGTACCACCGAGGTCGATGCCGATTTTAATCATAATTTTAAGGACATATAAAATTAACCACAGAGACACAGAGAGCACAGGGGTTTATCATATGCAGCGTCTGTGACGCTGTTTAAATATATAGCTCTCTCTGTGTCTCTGTGGTTATCGATTATTCAGCCTTTCAGATTGCCAGTATATTTCATCTTCGCCGACATGTTTACTGATCGCACGAGCCAGAACGAACAGGTAGTCAGACAGGCGATTGATGTATGCCTTCAGATGATCATTGAGAGCAGCCCGTTTATCGACACCGGCCAGCGCCCTTTCGACCCGACGGCAGACAGCACGTGCCACGTGACAGTGAGATGCAGCCAGGCCACCGCCGGGCAGAATAAATTCCTGTAGCGGTGTCAGTGTAAGGTTTAACTCATCCAGTGACTGTTCGAGCCAGGCAACACTTTGCTGCTTGATGATATGCTGCCCCATGCTGAGTTCAGCACCCGCATTAAACAGTTCATCCTGTATCGTCCTGATCGACTCGGTAAAACCGGCCGGTGCATGACAGGCCAGAACCGCGAGCTGGCTGTTGAGTTCATCCACGTCACCGATGACCTGGATCAGCAGGTCATCTTTGGCGACACGTGATCCGTCTGCCATCCCGGTAGTACCGTCATCGCCTGTGCGTGTATAAATTTTTGTCAGTCTATTAGCCATAATTTTTTTGTATCAAAGTAGATCAAACTCGATATCGACCTGAAATGTTTCAGACCTTTCGAGATATTCTTTTGCAGCTATAAATGGCTCGATCTGCTCGACCGCTGAGAGCGCAGCGCGGTCGAGTGTGCGTGCATGACTGGAAGCGACCAGGTGTGCATTTTCGATCCTGCCATCAGGGTGCAGGACAAAAGCAACCGTGGCAACACCTTCACGACGCTGTCTGCGTGCCAGGTAAGGATATTCTTTGTTATCGCTGATGCGGCGATGCAATAACTCCAGTATCGTATGCTGTTGCTGCGACGCATCGGTAGACTGTAGCATAGGCGCAGCACCCTCATCCTGGTGTTCACTCACTCGCTCCTGCCTGCCCTCAGTTGGCTGGTCACCGAGATCACCGTCGAGCTTTTCAACTTTGTCTTGTCTAACAACCGCTGTACTTTTCAAAGACGTCAAAATGTCTTCAGCAAATGTTTTCTCAACTGCCAGTGGCAGATGAGCGGGCGAGGCAGACGGTTTCACTGCCTGTGCCTGCAGCACTTCCTCTTGCAGCTGATCGGACACCAGCAGCGAACTGATCAGCTGGACTTCGACACCACGTCCGACACCCTCATCCACCGTGGCTACCTTTTCGTAAACCAGCAACGCACCTGCAATCACCACTACATGTAGCAGCAATGACAGCGAGGTTGTGGTTAAAATCGGTTTGCTGGCGGTATCCATGACGTTAGGTTATCTGAAGTTCCATGCCGCTGTCAGTAAAAAGTTGATTTCCGGAGAGGTATAATACGCTTCACTGGCTGCTGGAAAAGGGTTAAAACCAAGTTGACCAACATCCGAATATTGCTTGTTCAGAAGGTTGTTGATCCGGCCGCTGAAGGTGAAATCATTGACCTTATATTCTGCCTTCAGGTTGACTACGCCATAACCCGGCAGCTTGCCTAACACGTTATCAAAATCACCTGAAAATACCCGGTCGCTGATAGCGACCAGTTCACCATACACCTGCCATGCTCCCGATATCACATAATCAGTCGACAGCAGAGCTGAATGTTTCGCCACAAAAGGTATTTCTTTACCCGTAAAGGCACCACTTAATACTTCTGCATCGGTATAGGTATAACTCGCACCCAGTCCCATACGCTTACTACTCTGCCAACGGCCACTGGCGATAAAACCGCTGCGGCGTGTTTCATCCAGATTGATATTGATAAAATTAACAGGATCAAATGCCAGCTCATTATCCAGGTCGAGCTGATAGACCAAAAATTTTGCACTGTTGCTGCCATGTACCCATTCAACACCCGTTTCCAGTGACAGGCCTTCCTGGGTTTTCAGGATGACCGTGCTGGGGGGTGCCGGGAACGGTTGCGCGTTAGCGTACTCGTCCACTTTGGCAAAACGATAGTTCTGGTCGATCCGGACCAGCACACGCCAGTCATCGCTCGCCTGGTATGCCATGCCGAAAGTAGCAACCGTGACATCATCTTCTATGGTTTCGTTAACGAAGGTATAACCATCAGATATATCATTCTCGACCCTGGCATAGCGGACACCCAGGGTAACGTCCAGCAAACTGGTTGCGGGAACCACAGCCTGTGCATAAATTGAGCGTTGTGACTGATCATTTGCCTGATCGCCTAGCGTCGTGCTTAACCTGTAGTCACTGTCAACAGCATCTGCACCGATGGTCAGCATGGTATTATTCAGTGCAGGTATAAAACCTATAAAACGCGGTGTGAATTCCGTTATTGTACGGTCCTGTGTATAGTTATCTGTGGATGGCGCCCCCCCTGCAAAACTTATCCTGAAAACACCATCCGTCTTTCTATTCGTGACTTCACCTTCAAAAGACCAGTTGCTGCTCATCTCCTGTATCAAGCCAATTCGACTGATGGTGGTTTCAGCATTTGAGAAGTCAGATGCAAAACTCGGGTTCACCTGTGTTCTATCTGCTGCGACTTCATCTGCAAACAATGCACCCGGTGTATTTAGCTCGTCATCAACGTATTGCAACTCAGCGAAAACCGAACCGCTGCTATAGTCATAACCTAACTTAGCGAAGCCATTCAGGTAAGACGATTCATTATGCTGCCGATAATTATCGGACTCACGGGCGTCAAACGAGACGCGGTAATTGACACCATTATCCATCGCCTGTGAGGTCATGCCATGAAACATTACCGTGTTATAACTGCCCGCTGACACTTTTAATGAATGCCTGAGCGCACCCGGTTTGCGGGTGATGATATTGATGACACCGCCAACAGCCTGGTCACCGAACAGGACACCGGCACTGCCCTGCACGATCTCGATACGTTCGACATCGTCGAGTGCGATACTGTTGAGGTCAGGTGAAGATATATCCGGGTTATTCAGTCGACGACCGTCTATCAGCACCAGGGTATTGGAGCCGGCACTCTCGGCAAAACCACGCATGCCGACCGTCGCCCGGCTGCCATCACCGTATAGATCATTGATCTGTACGCCGCCCTGTCCACGTAAGACTTCGACGATATGCCTGGAACCACTATCCTCGATCTGTTGACGTGAGATGACGGTGATGCTCGCCGGTGTTGTCAGCGTGCTCTGCTCGGTCCGCGTCGCACTGACGACGACCGCCGGTATTTCCTTTGCCACCGGCGCGACTTCAGCCTGTACAGGCAAAGCGAAACATGCGGCTGTGGCTGCTGCGGCAAAAGGTAAAAATTTAGTCAAGAGATCCTCCAGAAAATTTGGAGGCAACAGGGAAAGCACAGCCTGAAGCACAGGATGCGCTATACCATGCCGCCCGCCGCGACTTATGTATTACTAACAGCAGGCCGGTCTCCGGGCTTATGGTGTATACCTGTATTAACGCCGATAAATTCGCCGATAAAAAACGTCGATACTCGAACTATTCCCTTCCCACGAAAAAAATCGCAGTGGTCGAATAATTCTCACCAATCACCGTTGCGGGGGCAGCGTTGGGATTATTTGATCCTGTCCAGACGAACAGTACAAATGCACCAACTTCCCGATTATCTGCCATCAAAAAAAACACTTCGATGGCAGCACCTGATGTTGAAAATTCAAAAAACAATCACATCTTACACCACAAATGACGATAATATACTCCCCCAGTCAGGGAGTGAACTTTTTTGCCCTGAAAAAGTCATTCAATGTGTAATAAAAAAGCTATAAAAAAATATCATGTCTAACCTGAAAGCAGTACTCACACTTAAACAGCACGTTCAAAATCACATCATCGGCCAGGAAAAACTGGTCGACCGCCTGCTGATCGCCCTGCTGGCGGATGGCCACCTGCTGGTAGAAGGCGCGCCGGGTCTTGCCAAGACCAAGGCGATCAAAGTCCTGAGCGATGGTATAGAGAGTAATTTTCACCGCATCCAGTTTACCCCTGACCTGTTGCCCGCTGACCTCACCGGTACCGAAGTTTACCGGCCCCAGGATGGCTCATTCGTTTTTCAGCAGGGCCCGCTGTTTCACAACCTGGTACTGGCCGATGAGATCAACCGGGCACCGGCGAAGGTACAGTCAGCATTACTGGAAGCCATGGCCGAACGCCAGATCACTATCGGCAAGGTCACCTACCCGTTACCTGAGCTGTTCATGGTGATGGCAACGCAGAACCCGATCGAGCAGGAAGGTACCTATCCCCTGCCAGAAGCACAGCTCGACCGCTTCCTCATGCATGTCAGCATCGACTACCCTGAAGCTGCCGCCGAAAAGCAGATATTACAACTGGCGCGAGTAGAGGCTAAAAATGTATCGCGCGAGTCGACTGCCGCGGTAGAGAAGATCAGCCAGCAGAGTATCTTCGATGCGCGTAACGAGATACTCGACATCCACATGTCCGATAGCCTGGAAGAATACCTATTACAGCTGGTACTGGCGACACGCAACCCCGAGGCCTATGGTTCGGACCTGGCGAACTGGATGCTGTATGGCGCCAGCCCGCGAGCCACGATTGCGCTCGACCGCTGCGCCCGTGCCCATGCCTGGTTAGACCAGCGTGATTTTGTCAGCCCGGATGACATCCAGGCCATCGCGTTTGATGTATTACGTCACCGCGTTATCTTAAGTTATGAAGCCGAGGCTGATGGCGTGACACCAGACAGTTTTATCCAGGAACTGGTCGCGCGGGTTGCGGTTCCTTGAGCAGCGGGCGATACCAGTTAGATCAGGCTTCAATTGCAGGCGATGTCTAAACCTTTAGATAAACAATTTGACAGCAAAGCCGAAGGCATCACATGGATCAGTCCACAGTCACTGATCCAGCTTCGTCTGCACGCCAGTCAGACGATGCTGAACAGCAGCATCATTCACGCCAAACAGGGCGGTGCCTACCTGTCATCCTTCAAAGGCCGCGGCATGGAATTCGATGAGTCTCGCATCTACCAGGCAGGCGATGATATCCGCAATATGGACTGGCGGGTAACCGCACGCACCGGTGAAGCGCATACCAAGGTATTCCGTGAAGAACGCGAGAGGCCTGTGCTGCTCTGGCTGGACCTGAACCCCTCGATGATGTTCGCGACGAGAAACAGGTTCAAATCTGTCATCGCCACCGAACTCGCCGCCTTGATCGCATGGGGCGCAGCAAAGAACAATGATCGTCTGGGCGGGTTGATCTTTTCCTCGGACGAGCATATCGAGATAAAACCCCGGCGCGGAAAAGCCGCTGTCCTGGATTTCATCGGCCGCTGCACGAAACACTCGGCATGGCGTAATAGTCAGCCGGCGTCACCATCAGAGCGAAACATGATGGCCGCCGTTTCAAGATTACGAAAAGTCACCCATCCCGGCAGCCTGATATTCATGATCAGTGATTTTCGCGGCCTCGATGAAAAAAGTTACTCACATATCGCCAATATCGCGCGTCACAATGACATCGTCATGATAAAGATTCACGATCCTATCGAAGCCGAGTTGCCTGTCTCTGGTGACTACAGGCTAAGCGACGGAATCAATGAACTGCAGATCCATACCGCAGATAAAAAACTTAGAGATGCATACCATCAACGTTATATAGACAATGACATTCAGCTAAAGACCTTCTGCCGGCAGCATCGTATCCACCTGATAGAGATGTCGACTACAGATGATCACATAGACGGGCTCAATAAAGGGCTGGGTGTGAGAGTAACCAAAAAACAGCAGTTTCGTTCGGCGTAGTACTGCGTTGACAGTGATATAGAAATTAAGAGTGATGACCGAACCAGCAACCAATCCAGCAACGAGTACGGCAACCAGTCAACCAGCACCGATGCCCGATGCGTTAAATCCAGGCACCCTGGAACTCCGGGATATCCATCTGCCGGAACCGATCTCGTGGTGGCCGCTTGCGCCTGGCTGGTGGATATCCCTGGCTGTCATCATACTGGTAATCGCAGCTGTTTATATCGCCAGAAAAATCTACCTGGGCAAACAGCTGCGCAGAGACATCGATAGCGAACTCGAACGCATCAGGCAACAATATCAACAGGTCGGGAACAGACCGCAGTTAGCCCGCGCCTTATCGATATTATTGCGCCGCGCCAATATCAGTTACTACCCGGGATCAAACATCGCTGGGCTGACCGGTGAACAATGGTTACAGCACCTGGATAAGAGCAATGACAGACCACTTGCAGATCTTGCATTTCAGAGTGAGACAGGGAAAATATTATTAAGCGCACCCTACCTGCCGGATAACGCCGAGCTTGATTTTGATGCCGGGAAATTGATCAGTCTGTGCGAATCATGGCTGACCTCAGCACACGGTAAAACGCAGGTGCTATCAAGATGATCTCTCTACTCTGGCCCTGGGCATTTGCTGCCCTGCCCCTGCCATTTATCTTCAGGCTGATACTGCCACGCGCAAAGTCAAATGATGCTGCGCTCCGTGTTTCACAGATAGCTGACTTTCAGTTAAGTGACAGCCATTCAGCCGCCGGCAGTGCTTCACGCTGGCCGCTACTATTCTACACCCTGGCATGGATCTGCCTGGTGACCGCCTTCGCCCGACCACAGTGGACCGGTGAGACCATCGAGATACCGGTCAGCGGCCGTGACCTGATACTCGCCATCGACATCTCGAAGAGCATGGATCACAAGATACGCCACAACATAAGTTCCGTGAGCCGGATCACTGCGACCAAAGCAGTGGCCAGTGCCTTTATCGAAAAGCGCGTCGGTGACCGTATCGGCCTGATATTATTCGGCGACCAGGCGTATGTACAGTCACCACTCACCTTCGACCGTACCACGGTCAACATACTGTTACAGGAAGCGGTTACCGGACTCGCCGGACAGGCGACCGCTATCGGTGACGCTATCGGCCTCGCGGTAAAACGTCTCGATAAAGATCAGAAGAAGACATCCGCTGATAACGGGGAAAAGAGTATCACCGATGACCGGGTACTCATCCTGTTGACCGACGGTGTCAGTAACCGCGGTGAGATCACACCATTGAAAGCTGCCGAACTGGCGGCCGCCAAGGGTCTGAAGATCCACACCATCGGCATCGGTGACCGCGGCTCCAGGGAACTCGATGAGAACACGCTGCGCCAGGTGGCAAAGGCGACCGGCGGCCAGTACTTCCGTGCTTACAATACCAGCGACCTGGTCAATATCTATAAGCTGCTCGACGAACTCGAACCGGTGGAAAAGGACATAAAAAGCTACCGGCCGATAAAGGCGCTGTTCCACCTGCCGTTAACTGCCAGCCTGATCCTCGCCGCGCTCCTCGCCCTGGTACTATACGTACCACGCTTCAACTTCAAACTGTCTGACAGCACTTCCCATTCAGCGGGCAGGCGATCATCATGAACGACCTGCTGAACATAACACTGCAGGATATCAGTCGAGAAGCGCTGACCATCATGGACAGCCTGCACTTCATACGCAATGAATGGTTCTATGCATTCATCCCGTTATTGCTGTTCCTGTTCTTCTCCTACCGCACCCGACAGAATAACAGGAACTGGCTTGGTGTTATCGACCCCCAGTTATTGCCTTACGTATTGAGCCAGTCAGGTAATAAACAACGCCGCTATCCACTGCTATTAGTATTGATTGCCGGCAGCCTGTGCATCACCGCGCTCGCCGGGCCTGTCTATAAGAAGCTGCCGCAACCGGTATACCGTGAACAGTCATCACTCGTCGTGCTGCTGGACCTGTCGCAATCGATGAACGCCACCGATATAAAAACATCACGACTGTCACGGGCAAAACTCGAACTGCTCGACCTGCTGAAAACCAGGAAGTCCGGACAGACGGCACTCGTCGTCTATGCCGCGGATGCTTTCGTGGTGACGCCGCTGACCGATGACAATGCCACCATAGCCAACCTGGTCCCATCGCTCGAAACCGACATGATGCCGGCACAGGGAAGCAACCTGACTAACGCCCTGGAAAAAACAACGTCACTGTTAAGCCAGTCCGGTACCATACATGGCGACATCCTGGTGATCACCGATGACATCCATGCGCGTGATGAGAGTGCGATCAAAAAAGTTGTTTCGCTGGGCCACCGCGTGTCGATCTTCGGCATCGGTACTGCCGAAGGCTCACCGGTACCGCTGGCCGATGGCGGCTTCCTGCAGGACAGGGACGGAGCCATCGTATTACCACGCCTGGACTCAGCGCGACTGCAATCTTATGCACTGCACGGCGGTGGCCTGTATACGGTAGTGCAGGCGAACGATAGCGATGTCGAGAAGCTGGCGAAACTGTTCCAGTCGACAGAGGTCTCGAAAGATGAAGACAGTAGTGATGCCAATAATCTGAGTGCCGATGTCTGGCAGGAAGAGGGCCACTGGTTATTATTGCCATTGTTATTCTTCGCCGCATTATGGGCAAGAAAAGGCTGGATAGCCGCACTGGTCCTGTTCGTCTCATCAACGGCAGGCCCCATGCCGCCATCGGCATATGCAGATACTGAGAGCAGCCCGATACTCGACACCCGGCATCTGTGGAGCAGCCCCGATCAAAAGGCGATGAGAGCCTTCAATAACGGCGACAGTGAAACCGCCGCCAGGGAATTCACCCAGCCCGACTGGAAAGCCAGTGCCTATTACCGCAGCGGCGATTTCGAATCGGCTGTCAGAACGCTGGAGGATACGGACAGCAGTGATGGTCTCTACAACAAGGCAAATGCACTGGCAAAACTCGGCAGATATGAAGAGGCGATCAAAGCCTATGATAGAGCACTGGAACTCGATGAATCCAATGCTGACGCAAAATATAATCGTGAACAGGTGAAGCAGGCACTGCAGGAACAGCAACAGCAGCAAGGCTCACAGCAACAGGATGATCAGCAGCAGGACGGCGAAGACCAGGAATCGCAGGAATCACAACAGCAGGATGGTCAGCAACAGGATAGCCAAAAACAAGATGGTCAACAGCAGGATGCAGAACAACAGCAACAGCAGAAAGACTCTGAATCGCAGTCTGAAAACAACGAAAGCGATGAGCAGCAACAATCATCACAGGGCAAACCTCAGGAAAACGATGAGCAACAGGCGCAGGAACAGTTAAAACAGCGTGACGCTGAAGCCGAGGCCGAACAACAGAAGAAAGAAGAACAGCAATACCAGCAGGAACAGAAAGAACAGCAGCAGTCTGATACTGAAGCCAGCCAGGAGCAGGAAGTCGAACACCGGGATTCAGAGGAAGAAGCGATGGATATCGAGGTCAACCCGACGCAAGCCTCGATCACCGAGCAGGAGAAAGCGACTGAACAATGGCTGAAACGTATCCCTGATGATCCGGGTGGCCTGTTGCGACGCAAATTTCATTATCAGTATAAACAGATACCAAACCAGACAGACAGTGAACAGCCATGGTAATAGAAAGCACGACAAGGAATACGATCAGGACAATATTTATTCGGATATTCTTTTTATTCAGTATCTTTGCCACTACCGTGGTACAGGCGGCAAATATCACTGTGACCACCAGCCGCAACCCGGTGGCACTGGATGATTCGTTTCACCTTATCTACGAAGCCGACAGCAGTGTCGATGACGATCCGGACTTCTCGCCGATCTATAAGGATTTCGACGTCCTCAACAGCAGCCAGAGCACCAACATGCGCTCGATCAATGGCAGCTGGAGTATGAAGAAGACCTGGGACCTGGCAGTGATAGCAAAAACAGTGGGTAAATTTACTATCCCGCCAATCGCCTTCGGCAAAGATATCAGCCCGGCGATACAGGTAACCGTGAAGAACAGCAGTTCACCGAACAGCGTATCACCCGATGGACAGGCGACTATCCCGGCGAAGATCTTCCTGGAAAGCAGCATCGATAAAAAAACCGGCTGGGTACAGTCACAGATAATCTACACGGTGCGCCTGCTGCGCACGGTGAGCATCGCTGGTGCGTCGATCAGCGACCCGGAAACGAACGATCCTGATGCCATCATGCACAAGATAAGCGAAGACAATTACCAGACGACGCGAAACGGTATCCGCTATGAAGTGTTCGAACGCCGTTATGCCATCTTCCCGCAGAAGAGCGGTCAGCTAAAAATCAATCCGGTGATGTTCGAAGGCCGGGTAAATGCCCAGCAACCGATGACGATCTTCGACCAGTTCCGCATGAGCGGACAGTTGAAACGTCTGCGCAGCAAAGCCGTGAGCGCCAGTATAAAAGCGGCACCCGACACGATAAACCTTCAGGACTGGTTACCCGCCACGGAAGTACAGCTTCTGGAAGAATGGTCTGACGATATTCAGAACATTAAAACCGGCGACCCGGTAACACGTACCATCACCATCGCAGCAGAAGGCCTGACCGCAGTACAGCTGCCTGACCTGAAGTTCGCAGAGATCGACGGATTAAAACTATATCCGGATAAAGCCGTAACCGAAGACAGGCCAGCAAGCTCGGGTATCACCGGTCTAAAGCAGATCAAGGTCGCTATTATCCCGTCAGTTGCCGGTAGCTACACACTGCCAGAAATAAAATTGCAGTGGTGGAATACCAGGACCAATAAAAGCGAAAGCGCGATCATTCCTGAGCAAGTATTGACGGCTACCGGCAGCGCCACAACCAGTAATATCGTCACCACACCCGCTCCGATACAGACACAGAGCACTGACCAGGGCCAGGTGGATATCGGCGAACAACAGCCGGCACCGATAACCACCCTGGCTGCGGGTGACCCGATGTGGAAATACATCGCACTGGCCTTTGCCCTCGCCTGGCTGATCACGCTTCTATTGTTATTTAGAAAAACCAGGGATGGCGCTGCAAACCTGCCAGCACAGATCCATCCTGCGAGACTGCCGGTAAAACCGGCTATCGCAGCGGTACAGAAACATGCGGCGAACAATGACGCCGTACAAACCAGGGAAGCACTCATCGAATGGGCAAGAGCCGCCTATCAAGACGAATATATAAACAACCTGTCACAGATAAGCGAAAGATGTTCGCCGCAACTCGGCCAGTCGATACGCCAGCTCAACGAATCGCTGTATAGCAAGGAGCATCTCAGTTGGAGCGGCAGAGACCTGCTGCCCCACTTTAAGCAGGAACAGGCACTGCTCGGCAAGCACAGGAACAAGGATAGCTCTACATTAAAACCGCTATACAGCAGTTAATATAAATGCGCTAACCTCAGCGCTGAAGAATGATATGCCCTGCGCCAAGTCTTATAAATAATTATTAGACTCTTTCTCTATCGTTTATTAACAAGTATACTTTCGCAAAAAAAGCGATGCAGCTGCACTCAATAACGCACATAAACGGGTAACCTTATGATCTTTGAATCTTTCTCTGAAAGCCTGTCTTTCTTCCTATGGTCAACATTCATCATCGCAGTAATACTCGGTGTGATCGTCAATAAAACGAACTTCTGCACCATGGGCGCGGTTTCCGACATGGTCAACATGAGTGACTATGGACGCTTCAGAGCCTGGCTGCTGGCCATCGCTGTCGCTACTATCGGTGTCAGTGTGCTCGAATACATGGGAATGGTCTCAGTGACCGACAGCTTCCCTAACTACCGGGGATCGCAGTTTATCTACATAGAAAACATCCTCGGCGGCATTTTATTCGGTATCGGCATGACCTATGCCAGCGGCTGTGGGAACAAGACATTGATACGTATCGGTGGCGGTAACATCAAGTCGATCCTGGTTTTCATCGTAATCGCACTGATTGCCTATTACATGACCTCACCCTTCCCTGATAGCGACAAGACACTCTATAGTGTGTTGTTTTACGACTGGGTTAATCCCCTGGCTATCACGCTCGATGGCAACCAGGACATCGGCGCGCTCATCGGTGGCAGTGAAAATACCGGGATAATGCGCCTCGTCGCCGGCCTGGTGGTCGCCGCAGGCATGCTGTTCTATATATTCAAAGCGGCCGATTTCCGTTCCAGCAAAGATAATATACTCGCCGGAATCGCGATCGGCCTGATCATCCTTAGCGCGTGGTATACCAGCAGCAATATCGCCGTTACCGCTGAAGATACTGATTACTCCCTGGGTGAATACTATGCTGAATGGGACATGCTGGCCGAGAGTGATGAGGGCAAACCTGCGACAGGCCGGGCACTGAATTCACAGTCATTCACCTTTATCAATCCTATAGGCCAGACCTACGGTTACATTAAAGACGGTTTTGATCCTGCACTATTAACCTTTGGCCTGATCTCGGTATTCGGGGTCATCCTGGGCTCGTTCCTCTGGTCGCTGATTAGCAGGTCGTTTCGAATCGAATGGTTCGTCGATGTGAAGGACTTTCTGAACCACTTTTTTGGCGCCATCCTGATGGGCTTTGGCGGTGTTCTGGCGCTGGGCTGCACAATCGGTCAGGGCATCACCGGCATGTCGACATTAGCGCTGGGTTCGATACTGACCTTCCTCTCTATCGTCTTCGGCAGCGCCATGACCATGAAGATACAGTACTACAAGCTGTGTTATGAAGATGAAGCCACTTTCGGCAAGGCATTTATCACCGCACTGGTGGATATGAAAATGCTGCCGGCATCGATGCGCAAACTCGATGCCATCTAGGACCCCCTGCCTAACCTGATCTGACCTGCGCTGATTTCAGGGGATGACTTCTAATGACAATAAACAGACCACGGATCACAAACCGTGGTTTGTTTATATCCTGCGTTGTGCAGACAATAGCCTGTACACCGGTGTCACGACAGATATCCACCGGCGCCTTGATCAGCACAACGGCATAATAAAAAACGGTGCTAAATATACCCGCAACAGGCAACCGGTAACACTGGTTTACAAGGAAAAATCAAACTCACGTTCCGAAGCATGCAAACGTGAATATGCCATCAAGGATCTGACTAAATCAGAGAAAGAGCATTTAATCGCTCTAGAATAAGAAAACTAATATAAAAAGTGATTTATTTGATATGAGTCAAGTATAAATATTTTGGCACCGTCTACTATGTACCCGTCGTAGGTTTTCATAGTTCCTACGGCAATGCCTCCGCATTGCCTCTCTCTCCTGGAGGCATGCACACGGCGTGAGCTGGTTACTCACGCCGTTTTTTATTTCTGAAATGAATAATCTCTGCCTTTGAAACGTCATACAGATTACTGTATATTTATCATTCCCATGCATAGAGAATTCGTATGTCTAAACTGCTGTTTTTCCTATTAATATTGCTCAATCTCTCGATAAGCACAGCAGTGATTGCCGGCAACACAGACAAGGCCCCGTGGGGCAGCGCAGTTGTTACGCCAACAGAGTATAAACCGCAAAAAGTCGTCTATGATGTACATGTTAAAACCGTCGAAGCTGTCGAGAGTGTATTAGACCGAGCCAGCTACCTGAGCACGATTACCGGCGCTGATCCGTTCGACCAGTCCATCGTACTGGTGTTACACGGCAAGGAGCTCAGCTTCTTTGCCATCAAAAACTATGAAAAATACCAGGACCTTATGAAGCGCGCGCAGAGCCTGGTAGAAAGTGAAGCACTTACCATCAGGATGTGTAAAATTGCCGCCCAGAGTCAGGGATTCGCCCCTGAGGACATCCATGGTTTTGTCGAGATGATACCGATGGGTGACGCCGAAATCATTCGCCTGCAATATGAGGAAGGACATGCTTACATGCAATAAAATACTATCGTTTATCATTTTCGGGCTGGTCTGCGGATCACTGGTCGCTGCTGAGAAATATGCACCTACCGGCGTCGAGATGGAAATCAAAAAAGTATCTGAACATGTCTATTATGTTGAAGGCAAACCCGGCATCGCTACCGATAATGAAGGTTTCATCTCCAACGCCGGCTTCGTAGTCACAGCTGACGGCGTCATCGTATTTGATTCCCTCGGTACCCCTTCACTGGCACATAAACTGGTGCAAAAGATCGGGGAAGTGACGGATCAGCCGATCAAAAAAGTCATCGTCAGCCATTTTCATGCTGACCATATCTACGGCCTGCAGGTATTTGAAGAGTTAGGCGCCGAGATCATCGCGCCCTACGGTGCACAGAAGTACATTCAGTCGGAAGCGGCTGCCAGCCGGCTGGAAGAACGCCAGTTCTCTCTCGATCCCTGGGTGAACGAAAACACTCGCCTGGTATTACCTGATACCACCGTGGAGAAATCATACTCTTTCCAGCAGGGTGGTCTGAATTTTACTATCAACTACATGGGCAAGGCGCATTCTGATGGTGACTTGACCATGCTCGTCGAACCTGACAAGGTCCTGTTTTCCGGTGACATCATCTTTGAAGGCCGCATTCCCTTTGTCGGCAATGCCGATTCCAAAAAGTGGCTGGAGACCCTGACCCGGCTCGAGACCGAGGGCCTGAACGCCCTCGTTCCCGGACATGGCCCGGCGTCCAGCAATCCGGAACAGACTATCTCGCTGACACGACGCTACCTTGCCTACCTGCGTAAAGTACTGAGCGAAGGTATCGAGGAGCTGATACCGTTTGATGAGGTCTATGCAGAAGCCGACTGGTCTGAATTCAAAGACCTGCCTGCTTTCGAAGAAGCTAACCGCATCAATGCCTACCAGGTCTACCTGTCGATGGAAGCCGAGTTGCTCGAGCAGTAGTTCAAGCTTGATCGCGGAATGAATTGAATCCGCTCCTACAAAAAAGCATTAATCCTGTAGGAGCGGATTGCAATCCGCGATTCTGCCATAAGAAATCAGCCGTTATTACTTACCGCCACTACCCTTATCTAAGCTGACCGGCAGGGATTTTACTTTTCTGTTCCTGCAGCCTTAACAACAACCTGCACTGTTTCAGCCCTAAGCTTTTTTTCTATATGGTCGCTCATAAAACAACTCCACTTTCTAGCGAAAGTTATTGCTTAAAACCGCCACTTGGTTACTTGAGTAGTAGCTAATCACGTTGGTAAGTTGAGTAATGCTGCATGCATGGATGTGTCAGAGCCAGACAGTATGACTGCTTTAGAGACCAGTCAGGACTGCTTAGTACCAGAACACCGACGTTCAGCTACCCTGGCTCTCGAGTGTTTTATCTATTCTTTTATCCTTTGGATCAATGTCTGAATATGACCTGAATTAGCAGCGAAGTCGGCGCCACCACTACGCGAGCTGGAGCGTATGTAGAGAGAAGATTCATCGAGGCTGATAAACTTTACCTGGACAAAAATATCGTCTTCGAACAGGAAGACCGGGGTACGCTCTACGAAGTTAGCGCTCAGGTTATCCCTGTCATGCGCCAGCACATTCCAGCCAGCCTCTGCAGCCACAAATAAAACACGCTGATATAATTTTTCCGCATCGACATTAAATACCGGGGTACGTAACTCTGCAAACGGATGATCATCCGCGGTTTCCGCAAAGTTCGTGGTCAGGAATGTTGACAGGCGTTCATAAAATCCAGGCTCTTCGAACAGGTTAGCCTGGTTCCTGTGCAGAGTAAAAAAAACGAGTGCAACGATAAGCACAGTTATAGACGTTATTATTTTAGTAAGTGTCATCTTTTACTCCGCGCTATTAAGGACTGCCATAAAAAAACCATCGTTATTAACGATGGTTATTATTATATAGCTCGTAGATTTTAAATTGCTAGATATTAATCACGTCGCCTGGCAAATGCGGCAATGGCTAACAGGCCAGAACCAAATAACCAGGCAGCAGCGGGTACCGGCACGACGGAGACGCCAGAGACACGCACGACCAGGTCATTGTAGTCGCGATCGCCCAATTTCTTCAAGTCTTCCCAGGCGATCACGTAATCACCCGCATACTCGCCGTCAGTGATCAGCCAGCTGACCATGTGGTCTGCTGCAGCAGTACATGAATGCCAGCCACAGAACACATTATCTGAAGGATCCGAACTAAATAGAGGGGAACCACTGGGATCCAGTCCAAAACGGAACGGCGAACCAGACTGAGCAGCAGTAAAGGTATTACTCTGTCCATTCATATATGGAACGTATAAGAGTGAGCTGAAACTGTCACCACTATCGATAAAGCCAAAGTCCTGTTTGTAGCCAGCATACTTGGCGACAGCCGTGACCGTCACCTCATTTGCAGATACATTCCAGTACTGGTCAAGATCATCATCGATGCGCTGCAGGTTCGTCAGGCCGAATATATTATCCAGTATACCGCCATTACCGAACAGGTCGGGCTCATTGGGACTTGGCATGATTATAGTGTTAGCCAGAGACAGCTGGCTAAAAACAAGCGCAGTCAACCCTGCAAGCGTGTTTAGTTTTTTCATAGTATTCAATCTGCAATATCAATATATATGAATATAGCAATCTTGGTGCCAACTTCCACAATATATAAAAACAAGAAGTTAGAATAAGCATATAAGCAAATACTGTTAAGTATTCCGAATTACGTCGATAATATTTACACTTATTCTTGGTTTGTGCTCATAAGATGTTACAGGCGTATCTTAACTTCAATACGATAATGTCAAATATATATCCCATCGCAGTTACGTAATGCCATATTTTTATTACATTATTTTGACATCGCGTATATCCATCGATCATTTAAAAAAGCATTTGACAGCCACACTGAAATAAATCACTATCGATTCATGTTTAATGAAATCAGCCAACTCGCCGTACGCTCTAAGACTGTCCGCCTTCACTGGAATGCGGTCAGTGGCTATTTGTCTATTTATCATTGAACAACTCAACAGA
>CBDUKK010000001.1:0-23937 GCA_965367795.1 uncultured Gammaproteobacteria bacterium | reverse complement strand
GTAATGGTGAGGTGACGGCATCTGTTTCATCAGCAGTACCGGTTCTTCGATGCCATCGGTTAACTGTGCGACCAGCGAGTACAGTGGTTTTATAGTGACGACCACTGGTCCGTCTGAACCGGCAGCATGGGTGATGCCGGTCCACAGCAGTAAAACCAGGCATACGCTAAGGCATCCTGGAATCGAAATGTGTATTAATGTCTGGCGCATATCGACTAAAAAGGTATCATCTTACGGAGCATCCGGAATCAGTTAGTGAAGATGTACTGACAGGATGGAATGTACACTGAATTTACATGGCCCGGTAAACAGGTAAACGCTGTGAATCCTGGTTGTTTATAATCGCCATATTACCATGTAATATCCACCCACATCGCTAGCGAACTCACTATGTCAACTCCACACCAGCAAAACACGCGTAATACAGACCCTGAAAAGAAGGTCCTGCTTGCGGCCCAAAATATCGGTTATGCCATACGCGACAAGACCATACTCAGTGATATCAGCCTGCAGCTGCACAGCAAGGAGATCATCACGCTGATCGGCCCCAACGGTGCCGGTAAGACCAGCCTGATCCGGATCTTGCTGGGTCTGAGCCACGAGACTACGGGTACGGTCATACGTGGTGTTGATCTTCGAATCGGGTACGTGCCGCAACGCATCGATGTGCCCAGGGTGATGCCGATACGTGTTTATGATTTCCTCAATGTCACCTCGCAGTATGACATCGGTCAATGTGAACAGGCATTAGAGGAAGTCAGCTGTGCCTACCTGCTATATTCACCGATGCAGGATATCTCTGGTGGCGAGATGCAGCGTGTACTGCTGGCACGAGCATTATTAAAAAAACCACAGTTGCTGGTTCTCGATGAGCCTGCCTCGGGCATGGATATCATCGGTCAGCAGGCGCTCTATAACACTATCCGGTATATCCGCGATAAACATGACTGTGGCATCCTGATGGTGTCGCATGATCTGCACCTGGTGATGGCAGCTACCGACCGTGTCATCTGCCTGAACACACATATCTGCTGTACCGGGCACCCTGATGATGTCAGCGAACATCCGGAGTATCTGAAACTGTTTGGTGATGCGGTTGAAGGTCTGGCGCTGTACTCGCACCACCATGACCATGAACATGATCTAAGCGGTAATATCGTTGAGTCTGAACATTGCCACAGCTGTGAGCACCATCAGGATAATAAGTGATGACAGCCTTATTCAATGATAGTTTTGTGCTGTATGCGCTGGCCGCAGGTATCGCGCTGGCACTGGTCGTCGGTCCATTAGGCAGTGTCGTGGTGTGGCGACGTATGGCTTACTTCGGCGACACCCTGGCACATGCGGCATTACTGGGTGTGGCACTTGCTGTCGCCGCTGACCAGCTACCGATGGCCGGCGTTACTATCATCGGTGTGCTCATCGCAGTGGTCCTGTTCTGGCTGGAAAAACAGCGTGAGCTATCGACCGACACGCTGCTGGGCATATTGTCGCATAGTGCGCTGGCACTGGGCCTGATCGTGCTCTCGGTGATACAGTCACAGGGCTTTAACATCAACCTGATGTCTTACCTGTTCGGCGACCTGCTGGCAGTTGACCAGTCTGACCTGGTGTTGATGTATGGCAGTGTGGCGATCATCCTGCTGGTATTCAGCCGCATACTTTCGCCGCTTATCTCGATGTCAGTCAACGAAGAGCTGGCAAGGGTCGATGGCGTGGCAGTCGAAAAGATACGTTTCATATTCATGATCTTGCTGGCACTGGTGATAGCGATAGCCTTGAAGGTGGTCGGCATCCTGCTGATCACGGCTTTACTGATCATTCCGGCGGCAACCGCCAGGTTGTTCTCAAAGTCACCTAAACAGATGGTGCTGATGTCGGTGTTAATGGCTATCGTTGCTGTCGTGCTTGGTCTTTATTCGTCACTCAACTGGGATTTTCCCACTGGACCCGCGATAGTCGTCTCATCGTCGCTGCTGTTTTTTTTGTCACGGATTTTTTCTCGTGTATGAAGGTGAGCAGATCAGCGGTTATTGAAACACCTTGGCAGTGGTGGCGAGACCTGGTACTTGAGCTTCAGGTCCGGTATTGCCGGTTTCCCGGTAAGATTAATCGCTAGAATACCAGGTTCATCATGGTCAACATGACCACCAGGAACAGAACGCTCATGATGCCGCCAGCTTTCATGAAGTCGGTGACACGATAGCCGCCCGGGCCCATGATCAATGCATTGACCTGGTGTGTAGGGATGAGGAAAGAATTGGAGGTCGCGATGGCAACGGTAAGTGCAAACACTGCCGGGTTGGCTCCGGCACCGATAGCGATGTTTATCGCGAGCGGCACCAGTAGTACTGTGGCGCCGACGTTAGACATCACCAGGGTGAAAAATGTCGCCAGTAATGCGACCGCAGTCTGGATGACCCAGATGTCCATATGTCCGACAACCAACAGCACCTGTTCGGCGATCCATTTTGCGGTGCCCGTGGTTTCAACCGCCAGCCCCAGTGGTATAAGCGAGGCGAGCAGGAATACGGTTTTCCAGCTTACCGCTTCGTAGGCTTCTTCGATATTTAACACGCCAGATAGAACCATGCCCATAGCGCCGGTAAGCAGTGCGACTGAAAGCCGGATATCGGTAAACAGTACCATGAAGAGTGCGACTCCAAAAAAGATAGCTGCCGGCAGGACCTTGTTTGGCCGAACTTCTTCCTGTCGCGGGTATTCAGTGGTGACGACCACGAAATCACGGTCTTTTTCGATCCGCTCCAGGGCCGCCCATTGCGTATGAACAACCAGTGTGTCACCGGGATGTAAGGGCATGTTACGGATATCATCGCCTTCACGCATGGTGTCACCATCACGATGCAGGCCGATCAATGCCAGTCCATAGGTTTTACGCATCCAGACATCACGTGCGCTCTTACCGATAAGGCTGGAGCCGGGTGGAATAACCACCTCGGCAACACCGGCGTTTGATGCCGACAGATCTTCCGAAAAATTATTCAGACCGGTGAGTTGTTTCAGCTCATATTTTTCGACGAAGTGCTCTATATCTTCCGGGTCAGCGATAACACCCAGTACCATACCGGATGAGATCTCTGTATCTCGATCCAGTGCGCCAGGTCCGATACGGCGGCCATTACTCTTGTGCTTGGTGGCGATGATTCGAATACGGTATGCGCATTCGACGTCGTCGAGCAGCTTGCCGATCAGCGGACTGTCATTTGTTACTACCAGTTCACACAGTGAGTAATTGACGTCATAGATGTCTTTGAAGTATCTCATCGAGTCTGAACCGCTGGGACTGCTTTCAGACTCTGTTTTTGGCAAAACGAAACGGCCTGCGATGACAAAGTAGCTGATACCGGTAATGATCAGTGCTGCACCCACGGGTGTAACAGAGAACAGTCCCCAGGGTTGCATCTGCTGCTCGGCAGGTAATGCTGTGTTTGAAGTCAGGATCAGGTCATTGAGCAGGATCAGCGGGCTGGAGCCAACCATGGTCATGGTGCCGCCAAGGATGGCGGTGAAGCCCATCGGCATCAGTAAGCGAGACATAGGAAGACCCGAGCGCGCCGAGATACGGGAAACCACCGGAAGAAACAGTGCTGCTGCTCCGACGTTCTGCATGAATGAAGAAATAAAACCGACCGTTGCTGAAATGATCGGGATAATACGTTTTTCAGTGGTACCACCGATATTCAGAATAAAGCTGGCGACCTTGCTCATGATGCCTGTCTTATCCAGCCCGGCACCGATGATCATCACCGCGATAATGGACATCACCGCATTAGAGGAAAAACCGTCGAACAGGTGTCTGTTATCGACCAGGCCCTGTTCGAGGCCCATGTAGGGTGCCAGTAAACTCGTTAGACCCAATAACACCATGACCGATGTGGCAGCAACATCGACACTGACGATCTCAAACACAAAAAGATAAATGGTCAGTACCAGGATGGCGCTGACCCAGGCGATCTCGATTGTCGGTACTATAGTGGAAAGGTATAAGGCCAGTGCAGTAAAGATAACTGCAGCAAAAATCTGTTTAATATTAACTATTCCCTGCGTGGCAACAGTCTGTTCTTCATCAGCTAGTTTATTCATTCCTGGTCTCTATATATAAAGATAGTAGTGTTACTTATAGAGTCAAGCGATAGCAAAATAAGATATCTGTTTCTGACTATGACAGGAGCATACGGCTGGCAGGGTTTAAAAAAGTTCGGTGATTATCGTGCGGCCCGTGATGATGCTGGAAAAGTTGTCAGTACTTTTAATGGCGGTTAGTGTCCGCAAGCGGATCTTGATAAAAATGCAGATTAATATTTTCTGCCTCGTCTCTTTATCGAGCTAATGGCATCGACCACTTCGTCATAAGCGTGTTGTGATATCTCGTTTCTTGTTTTTCCCTGGCTGCTTATCGGTTTCAGGAAGTGCACTTCCACATCGATGCGGGGCGCACGGGTGACCAGGTCAAAAGACTCGGCAATGCTGGTGTTACCTGTAAACAGTGTCGCCGGGTCGAGTTCTGTCCGGCCTGTCTCTGGATTGAGCTTCGGAAAGAAGATAGCGACCGGCTGTACTATGGCATGCGCATCGATCGCGCTCTGCATCAGGCGGCTGTGAAATCGTTTAATATGACCATCAGATGTCGTCCCTTCAGCAAAGATCAGGCTGTTGTGGCCCTGTTTTAAGACTGCGGTAATATCGCTGCTGGCTTCGGAGGCAGATTCTTTATTGCCCCGGTGTATATACAGGGTGCCGGCACGGGTGGCCAGCCAGCCGATGACCGGCATGTGTTTCACTTCCAGCTTCGACAGGAAATGTACCGGTACCAGTCCGCCCAGTATCATGATATCGAGCCAGGAGATATGGTTGGCAACGAACAGCGTTTTCCCTGTTTGTGCTGTGCCGTAAGTTTTTACCCTGGCACCGAATATGCGTGCGACGAGACCGAGCCAGGTGGTGAAGATAGTGCTGCTCAGACCGCGGGCAGGGACGGTACTGCGAAAAAAGATGATGCTCAGGATGATGCCGATGATCAGCAATAGCATGAGCAGTATCACACGGTAGAGTTTTCTGAATGCTGACATCTATGGCGTCACTGCTGATCAGGGTTATTCAACTCAGTCAAATCGCATCGACAGGTCGACGGCTTTGATGTCCTTGGTCAGGGCGCCGGTTGAGATGTAATCAACCCCGGTTCTGGCAACTTCGTTGATGTTGTCGATGGTGATGTTGCCCGACGCTTCACTGATTATCTTGCCATTACAGATCTCGACGGCCTGTGCCAGTAACGGGATGTCAAAATTATCCAGCAATACGCGGTCAGCACCGGCATCGATGGCCTGTTGCAGTTCATCCATGTCTTCCACCTCGACCTCTACCTGCAGGTCGGGGTTATGGAAGCGGGCATCACTGACAGCATTCTGGATGCCATCGCAGGCATTGATGTGGTTTTCTTTTATCAGGAAAGCATCGAACAGGCCGATGCGGTGATTCTCGCAGCCGCCGCAGGAGACCGCATACTTCTGTGCCATGCGCAGACCGGGGATGGTCTTCCTGGTATCCAGTACCTTTGTCTCAGTATCTTCAACTTTTGCAGCATACAGTGCTGAGACGGTTGCTGTTGCCGATAAGGTCTGCACGAAGTTGAGCGCGACGCGTTCACCGGTAACGATGTTCTGTGATGAGCCGCTGATGGTGCAGAGGACCTGTCCGGCTTCGATGTGTTCGCCATCGTCGACGCACCAGTCGATCAGTATCTCTTCGTCGATCTGACGGTAGGTCTCTTCGAACCAGTCGAGACCGCAGAAAACACAGGCTTCGCGGCTGATGACCGTGGCCAGTGATATGTTGTCATGAGGGATGAGCTCGGCAGTGATATCGCCGTCGCCGACATCTTCCTTGAGTGCATTAAAAACATTTTCTTCGATGATGCTCTGCGGTACCTGTAAAAATGCCATAGGTCTTAAAAGTATATTTCCAGGTTGGGGTTAGTTTAATTGCTTACATAAGATCTTAGAATTACGCTGATAGTTGTATAGCGATTTTTTCTCGATCGGCAGGTCATCGATATTACATTCGACGAAACCGCGTTCGATGAACCAGTGCATGGTCTGTGTGGTCAGGGTAAAAAGTTTTTTCATATGTTTTTTTCTCGCCTGCCACTCTATGTGCTGCATCAGGTCATCGCCACGACCATGTGCCTGGTAATCCGGATGTACCGCCAGGCAGGCGAGTTCCGCGGCTTCGGTCTCGGCAAAAGTAAACAGTGCAGCGCAGGCGATGATCATGCCGTCACGTTCGATGACGGTGAAGTTGTTGGTATCCAGTTCCAGCTGCTCGCGGGAGCGTTTCACCAGCACACCCTTTTCCTCAAGGGGGGAGATGAGTTCCATGATGCCTCCGATGTCATCGATCACAGCGTGCCGCAAACCCTCATAGGCTTCTGCCGTGACCAGTGTGCCGATACCATCACGTGTATAGAGTTCCTGTAATAATGCGCCATCCACCTGCCTGCTGAGCAGGTGTACGCGTCTGACGCCGCCACGACATGCCTGTGCAGCATTATTCAGATGTATCTGTGTCTCTTTGTCGTCACCATTATAGTTTTTCAACCAGGCTTCTGCCTGTGGCAGGTCTAATTGCTGTAACAGGTTACCTTCACTATCGGTTACCCGGTTGTTCTCCATGACGAAGATTAATTTCTCGGCATTCAGCGCGATGGCTGTCTCGGTGGCGATATCTTCCGCATGCAGGTTAAATATCTCGCCGGTCGGCGAGTAACCTATGGGGGATACCAGAACCACGTTATCGTTTTTAAGGTGCTGTTTGATCGCACTGGCATCGACGTTCCTGACGTTGCCGGTCTGGCAGAAATCGATACCATTATGGATGCCATACGGCTGTGCGGTTACGAAGTTTCCGGAGACGACGCGCAGGGAAGCGCCTGCCATCGGTGTATTTGGCAGCCCCATGGAGAGCTGTGCTTCGATGCTCATGCGTACCTGGCCGACCGCCTGCTCGACTGCTGGCATGTTCTCATTCAGAGTGATGCGCATATTGTCGGCAAATTTCGACTTGACCTTTAAGGTGGTCAGCTGGCGCTCGATCTGGGGACGGGCGCCATGTACCAGTACGATGCGCACGCCGAGACTGCCCAGCAGGGCGACATCATGTATCAGGTTGGCGAAGCCGCTGTCCTCGACGGCTTCGCCACCGAAAAGTATGACGAAGGTACGGCCGCGATGCGCATGGATATAGGGCGCTGATTGCCTGAACCAGTCTACATGGCTGTTGTTTTTTATGATTTTATCCACCTTATTGATCTCAGCACTACATTCGTAACAATTTACCTAGTAATATACGCGATTCTCTTTTGTCTTCAATCAGAAATTGAAGATTTGTTCAGTATATTACGAAGGCTCCGCGAAAGGTTAATGACATGGCAAACGATAAAACACGTAAATTCTCATCAATAATCGTCGATGGCATATCAAAGGCGCCCAGCCGTGCGATGTTGCATGCAGTTGGTTTTCAGGATGATGATTTCAAAAAACCGCAGGTCGGTATCGCTTCGACCTGGAGTATGGTGACACCATGTAACATGCACATTAACAAGCTGGCCGAAGATGCTGCCAGGGGTGCGGATGAAGCAGGTGGTAAAAGTATCATCTTCAACACCATCACGGTATCCGACGGTATTTCGATGGGCACACCCGGAATGCGTTACTCGCTGGTATCACGCGAGGTCATCGCCGATTCTATCGAGACTGTCACTGCCGCCCAGGGTTTCGATGGCGTAGTCGCTATTGGCGGCTGTGATAAAAACATGCCTGGCTGCATGATCGCACTGGCCAGGCTCGATCGGCCGTCAGTTTTTGTTTATGGCGGTACCATCAAGCCAGGTGCAGGGCATACCGATATCGTTTCCGTATTCGAAGCGGTTGGCGGCGTTGCCGCCGGCACCGTATCTGAGGCAGAATTAAAAGTGGTTGAAGATACCGCGATACCGGGCCCGGGTTCATGTGGCGGTATGTACACCGCCAATACCATGGCATCTGCGATCGAAGCAATGGGTATGAGCCTGCCAAACAGCTCAGCACAGGAAGCCGTGTCTGAAGACAAGAAGAATGACTGTGAACGTGCCGGTGCTGCAGTATTAAACCTGCTCGAAAAAGGCATCAAACCCAGTGATATCATGACGCGAAAGGCGTTTGAAAATGCTATCACTGTCGTCATCGCCCTGGGTGGTTCGACCAATGCCGTATTACACATGCTGGCCATGGCGCACACAGCAGGTGTCGAACTGGAACTGGATGACTTTACCCGTATCGGTGCCAACGTACCTCTGCTCGCTGACCTGAAGCCGAGTGGCAGATACCTGATGTCTGAGCTGATCGCCATCGGCGGTATCCAGCCCTTGATGAAGGTACTGCTCGATGCAGGCCTGTTACACGGTGACTGCATGACGGTGACAGGTCACACCATGGCTGAAAATCTGGCGGATGTGAAACCTTATCCAGCAGGACAGGACATTATTCGTACACTGGATAACCCGATCAAGAAAGACAGTCACCTGGTCGTGCTCTACGGTAATATCGCAACCACTGGTGCAGTAGCCAAGATAACCGGTAAAGAAGGTCTGAGCTTCACCGGTAACGCGCGCGTTTTTGAGTCAGAAGAGGCGGCGCTGGCGGCGATCCTCGATGACACCGTGGTGAAAGATGATGTCATCGTCATCCGTCACGAGGGGCCTGTCGGTGGACCCGGTATGCGTGAGATGCTCAGTCCGACCGGGGCTATCATGGGTAAAGGCCTGGGTAAGGATGTCGCCCTGATCACGGATGGACGTTTCTCGGGCGGCAGTCACGGTTTCGTGGTCGGCCATGTCACACCTGAAGCGGCGGTCGGTGGCCCGATCGCTATCATCGAAGACGGTGACAGTATTACCATCGACACTGAGAAACGTGTGTTGAACCTCAATATTCCACAGCAGGAAATCGATGCCAGGTTAAGTAAGTGGCAGGCACCTGCAGCGAAAGAGAACCGTGGTGTTCTTGCCAAATATGCCAGGCTGGTATGTTCGGCATCCGAAGGCGCGGTAACCGACAAGTTTTAAAAATAGTTCATCTGACCGGCACGATAAATACTATGAAATTTGATGTAATCGATTCAGTTATCTCACCTCAGGGGCAGCTGGAAACGCTGTCGCAGTTTGAAGTTGCCCGCATACTGGATACCAATAAGGGAGAACTGGCGCAGATCTTTCGAAACTGTTCGCTGGCGGTGCTCAACTGTGGCAGCCCTATTGATGACGGCAAAGAACTGCTCGAACGGTACCCGGATTTCGAGATAGAGATCACGCAGCGTCAGCGTGGCATCAAACTGGCGATGAAAAATGCGCCGGCGATCGCTTTCGTCGATGGCAAGTTAATGACCGGTATCAACGAACACCTGTTTGCCGTATTGCGCGATGTTATCTATGCCCATTACAAGATAATGCACTCACCACGGTTTAATATGAACAATTCGGTCGATGTTACCAACGCCGTTTTTCATATCCTTCGTAATGCGCACAGTACTATTCCTCGCCGCGAGCCAAACATGGTGGTCTGCTGGGGCGGTCATTCCATCGGACGTGATGAATATGAATATACCAAGGAAGTCGGTTACGAGATGGGCCTGCGCAACCTGGATATCTGTACCGGCTGTGGTCCGGGGGCGATGAAGGGGCCGATGAAAGGTGCGACCATAGGCCATGCTAAACAGCGCAGCGGTTCAGGCCGTTACCTGGGAATCACTGAGCCTGGCATCATCGCGGCCGAATCACCGAACCCGATCGTCAATGCACTGATCATCATGCCCGATATCGAGAAGCGCCTGGAGGCATTCGTCCGTACCGGTCATGGCATCGTCGTGTTCCCGGGTGGAGCCGGCACCGCCGAGGAGATACTTTACGTACTGGGTATCCTGTTGCATCCGAAAAATATATCGGTGCCGTTTCCGCTGATCTTTACCGGGCCTAAATTTGCAGAGGATTATTTTAAACAGATCAACCAGTTCATCGTCGATACTCTGGGTCTGGAAGCACAACAGCGCTATAAGATCATCATCGATGACCCGGCGCGTGTCGCCAGGGAGATGAAAGAGGGTATGCACCAGGTGCGCAAGTTCAGGGAAGAACTCGATGATGCCTTCTATTTCAACTGGTCGTTAACCATCGATGATGAGTTCCAGAGGCCGTTCACGCCGACGCATGAGAACATGCGCAACCTGGAGCTGAGCAAGGACCAGCCGATACATGCCCTGGCTGCCAACCTGCGTCGTGCGTTCTCCGGTGTGGTCGCTGGCAATGTGAAAGACGAGGGTATCCGCGCTATCGAAGAGCACGGGCATTTCGAACTAAACGGTGATAGTGAGATCATGGAGCCGATGGACGCATTGCTCACTGCATTCGTCGAGCAGCAGCGCATGAAACTACCGGGAACGGAGTATGTTCCGTGCTACAAGATTATTAAATAGATAATTTACGTACGATATTGCGAGCGAATCGCGGCAATCTCTGGCAGCGACCGTGAACTTAAGCAGATTGCCGCGCCTCGCTGGCAATGACTGATTAGCTGATAGCTTTTGATTACTGTTAACAGCAGTAATGCACGACCATCCGCCGGATAATATCAACCGCAGGATCTAACATCTTCATCTCGATATATTCATCTGGCTGATGGGCCTGGTTGATACTCCCTGGCCCCATCACGATACTCTCCAGTCCCAGTGCGTTGTAATAGGGCGCTTCGGTACCAAAGGCTACTGCACCGGCCTCCGTGTTCGTCATCTTCTCGGCCAGTCTAACGATCTCGGACTGTTTGTCAGTTTCCACGGCTTCGACACCATCGAACAGTGCTACGGTCTTAAACTGTATACCGGTTTCGCTCAGTACCTGTTTAAGACGCAGCTGCATCTCGTGACGCAGGTCGTCGATTTTCATACCGGGCAATGGCCGGATATCGATCTGCAGTTCACAGCTGCCACAGATCCGGTTGGGATTGTCGCCGCCGTGTATATGGCCAAAATTCATCGTCGGTACCGGTACTTCGAACATCGGGTTATGGTACCTGCTTTGTAGTTCGTCACGCCAGAGCATCAATTCACTGATGACCTTATGCATGGCTTCCAGTGCATTATTGCCCAGCGCCGGATTGCTGGAATGACCCGCCTGGCCGGTGAGCTGTATGGCTTCCATCATCATGCCTTTATGCATGCGTATCGGTTTCATGTCGGTGGGTTCGCCGACCACCGCGAAGCGTGCATTGTTGATGCCAAACTGTGAAGCATGGCTGGCAATGGCTTTCGCCCCTGACATGCTGGTTTCTTCATCAGCAGTGGCGAGGATGATGAGAGGTTGCTGGAATCTATACCTGTCCAGGGTTTTCAATGCCTCGATGATGACAGCAAAAAAAGATTTCATGTCACAGCTGCCAAGGCCATAGAAACGGTTTTCCTTTTCGGTGAGTCCGAAGGGTTCGACCTGCCAGCGGTTCTCATCGAAGGGCACGGTATCGGTATGGCCGGCCAGTACCAGGCCGTTATTGCCGCTGCCGAGTGTGGCGATGAGGTTAGCCTTGTCAGCATCCCGGTCAAGGATCTGAATATTGCAGTCGAATCCCAGTGATTCGAACCAGTCAGCGAGTAACTGAATGACATGTAAATTGCCCTGGTCGATGTCTTTTGACGTGCAACTGACCGACGGCGTGCTTAGCAGCTGTTTTATTAAATCACTTATCCTGGGCAGTCTGGGCGGGGATTGTTTAGGCATTTCAATACGTTAAATCGTTTCGCCTGATAAAGCAAAATGAAAAGCAAAAAAGATGTGACAAATTTGTTTCAATAATGGGACGAAATCATTACAATGCGCCAAAGCTGAGACTCGATACACATTCCAGGCAACAGTGCCGGGGGAGAAAAGAAGATGACCGTAGGTGGTTATATGGGTGGGATTTTTGGCACTTCGCCAGTCAGTCCCCTGCAAAAGCACATGTCGAAAGTTTATGCCTGTGCATCCGAGCTGGTTCCCCTGTTCAATGCTGTTATCAATGAAGATTGGGATGAAGTGGCGAAACGTCAGCAGACTATCTCTAATCTCGAAAAAGAAGCCGATGTACTGAAAAAAGAGCTCCGCCTGAACCTGCCTAAAGGCCTGTTCATGCCTGTGTCACGCCAGGATCTGCTGGAAGTCTTATTGATGCAGGACCGTATCGCAAACAAGGCAAAAGATATTGCAGGCACTATCCTCGGCCGTCGTATGGTTCTGCCCGAGGTCATCCATGAAGATTACATCCGGTTCGCGGAGCGTTGTGTGGCAGCCTGTAAACAGGCAAGAAAGGCGATCAACGAATTTGACGAGCTGGTCGAAACCGGTTTTAGTGGTCATGAGATCCAGATCGTCTCCGAGATGATCAACAAGCTGGATGACATCGAAAGTGATACTGATAACCTGCAGGCTGAAATCAGAGGCAAAATTTTTGCTATCGAGAATGATCTGCCACCGATTGAAGTGATCTTTTTATATCTCATCATCCAGTCGACCGGTGATGTTGCAGATCGTGCGCAGAATGTGGGCAGCCGTCTGCAGTTGATGCTGGCGCGATAGGCCGGGGGTAGAGAATCATGGATCAAATGACGATATATTTAATCCTGGCCGGCGTGTTCGGTCTGTTTATGGCCTGGGGTATCGGTGCCAATGATGTTGCCAACGCGATGGCAACCTCGGTGGGTTCCGGTGCGCTCAGGATCAAGCAGGCAGTAATACTGGCCGCTATCTTCGAGTTTGCTGGCGCTTATCTCGCCGGTGGTGAAGTAACCAAGACCATCCGTAAAGGTATCGTAGAACCGGATGCTTTTACCGCAGATCCCAACCTGCTGATATGGGGCATGCTGGCGGCATTGCTGGCGGCAGGAACCTGGCTGTTAATTGCCTCAAGAAAAGGCTGGCCGGTATCCACGACACACTCTATCGTCGGTGCTGTTGTCGGTTTTGCAGCTGTCGGAATCGGTATGGAAGCGGTGAACTGGGGCAAGGTTGGAACCATCGTGATGAGCTGGGTGGTATCGCCATTGCTGGCTGGTACTCTGGCATTTATCATTTTTAGAACTATCCAGAAGCTGATACTGAATGCAGAAAATCCGGTTCAGAGTGCAATTAAATACGGACCTTATTATCTGTTTCTAGTTGGTTTTGTTATTGCGCTGGTAACCATCAAAAAAGGGCTGAAACATGTTGGTCTGGATATCGACGCGGAGCACGCATTCTTCTATGCCTCATTAGTAGGTATTGTTGTTGCGTTTGCAGGTTCTTTCCTGATCAGAAAAGTGAAGATTAATCCCAAGGCCGATAAAAAATTCCATTATGCTAATGTTGAGAAGATCTTCGCGGTACTGATGATTTTTACTGCATCGGCAATGGCATTTGCTCATGGCTCAAATGATGTCGCCAATGCCGTCGGCCCAATGGCGGCTGTCATCAGTACGGCACAGACAGGAATGGTTGCTTCAAAATCAGCGTTGCCTGGCTGGGTGTTGTTAATTGGTGGTATCGGTATCGTTATCGGCCTGGCTACTTTTGGTTATAAAGTGATTGCAACGGTCGGCAAGAAAATAACCGAACTGACGCCGAGCCGTGGTTTCGCTGCAGAGATTGCAGCTGCTGGCACAGTGGTCCTGGCTTCTTTCACGGGTATTCCAATCTCGACCACGCACACGCTGGTTGGTGCCATATTGGGTGTGGGTTTTGCTCGCGGTATCGGTGCGATCGATATGCGAGTCGTCGGTAACATCTTCATGTCGTGGGTGGTTACGTTACCGGCGGGTGCTTTCCTCGCGATCCTGTTCTTCTATACCTTAAAAGGTATTTTCAGTTAAGCTGTTGATGCTCGTGCCTCAGCCCGCTGGCCGCGGGTGCCGGGGCACGGTCATGTTGCTGGCCAGCGGCAAGTTTGCCGGCATTTTTATTGTTAGTTAACTGTATTGGCTATAAAGTAGCAGTGTCTGCAGATACCTGCTGACGAGTGACTATAGATCCACGATATATGAGCAACGACGCCCAAATACCGACGCAATTCCTTAGCCTTGTCCCACCATCACTACACTCGATCGTAGAAAACTACTGGGGTGACTGGTGCAACTCCTGTGACGATAAAGATATCGATGCGGATGACGGCCTGCCCTTGTCGATGCTCGGTTACACCTGGGCCTGCAGTGACTTCGTAGCGCGAAACTGCATCCGTTATCCTGCTACGTTCTATGCGTTGTTAGCAGAAGGTTTTGACTCTGCACGTGATCTCGAGGCTTATCGCAAGATGGTTGCCCAGGTCATCGCTGATCTGGATAGCGACACGGTAAATGACCAGGCCCGGTTGATGTCTGCTCTGCGGGTGTTGCGCCAACGGGAGATGTTGCGTATCGCCTGGCGTGACCTGAATGGGCTCACTGATGTCGGCATCATCCTGCGCGAGCTCACCGACTTTGCCGAAGCCGTTGTCGCGGTGACACTGGGCTACCTGGAAAAACAGCAGGCTGAGATATTTGGTATGCCGCTGGATGCAGAGGGTAACGAACAGTCCCTGCTGGTCTATGCCATGGGTAAGATGGGTGGCGGTGAACTCAACTTCTCCTCTGATATCGACCTGATCTTCACCTTTCCCGAAGACGGCGAAACCACCGGTAAGCGCCGCACCTCGTATTATGAATTCTATGTAAAAGTGATCCGTAACCTGGTCAAGGTACTGGATGAAGTGACGGCGGACGGCTTTGTCTACCGGGTTGATATACGCCTGCGTCCTTTCGGCCAGAGCGGGCCGATGGCGATGAGTTTTTCCGGTGTCGAACAGTATTACCAGTTACAGGGCCGTGACTGGGAGCGTTACGCGATGATCAAGGCGCGCCTGATCACCGGCCGTGACAGCGATAAGCGGCACCTGCAGTCTATGCTGACGCCCTTTGTCTATCGCCGCTATCTCGATTTCAGCATGCTCGAGTCCATCCGCGAGATGAAAGCGATGATCAATGCGCAGATGAAAAGCAAGGGCATGGAGAACAATATAAAACTGGGTCCGGGTGGTATCCGCGAGATCGAGTTTATCGGCCAGACCCTGCAGCTGATCCGTGCCGGTAGAGAGCCGGAGTTGCGTGAACGCAGCCTGATCAAGGTGTTGTCGCTACTGGGTGAAAAGAACTACCTGCAGGACAGCGAAGTGGAGCAGCTGGTCCGGGCTTACCGGTTCCTGCGTAAACTGGAAAATCGCTTACAGATGTTGCGTGATATGCAGACACATACGCTGCCGGAAGATGAAACATCTCAGCAACGTCTGTGTCTCGCCATGCAGTTGCAAAGCTGGGATGAGTTGCTGGAGCAGCTGGCATCTCAGCAGAACGCGGTCGATCATGTCTTCCAGTACCTTATCGCTAATGAGAATGAGGAGCAGGCAACCGGCATCACGCCTTTTACCCTGTTCTGGTCTGAGCTGGATGCAAGTGATGAAGCTAAAGCCAACCTCGCTCAGTACCTGGAGGCCGCGGGTTTTAGTGATATCGGCGAGATCATCAACCTGCTGGTCCATCTGCGCTCCCGCTCGAGGGTCAAGCACCTGGCTGATGATAGCGCACGCTTGCTGACCCAGCTGATGGAATCGTTGCTGGCAAAGATTGCTGATTATCCCGCGCAGGCGAAGTTGCTCGACCGTGTCTGTCGTATCATCCAGGCGCTGGCTGGCCGTAAGGTCTATATCAGCCTGCTCAATGAATACCCGGCCGTGCAGCTGCAGATGCTGACCCTGTGTGCGGCCAGTGAATGGTTTACCGAGCGCCTGATCAAGTACCCGATCTTGCTGGATAGCCTGATGAGTACGGCAGAAGCATTTCGTCAGCAACACGATGTCGAGAGGCTGCTGGAGCTGGAGCTGGCTCGTATCGATAGCGATAAAGAGAGCCTCGAAGCGGATCTCGAACAGCTGATGGACCGCTTGCGGCAGTTTAAACGGCAGATGGTATTCACGGTCGCGATGCTCGATGTTTTTTATGCCGAGCCGGTAGAGACGGTGTCTGATTACCTCACTGAGCTGGCAGATACCCTGTTACAGAAGATACTGGGTTTTTCATGGCAGGCGATGGTCGAAAAATATGGTGAACCGGCCTGTATCGTCGACGGTGAAGTTTTTAAACCAGCCATGTCGGTGGTTGCCTATGGCAAGATGGGTGGCAACGAACTGGGTTATGGTTCGGATCTGGATATTATCTTCCTGCACAACAGCAGCGGTGAAAAGCAGTATACCTCGGGTGAGAAGTGTATCGATAACCAGAGTTTCTTCGCCCGGGTCGCACAGCGTGTGATCCATTTTATGAATACCCGGACCTACTCTGGAATCCTGTATGAGGTCGATACCCGACTCCGACCTGACGGCCAGTCTGGTCTGATGGTCAGCAGTATCTCGGCATTTGAAGCCTATCAGCATGATAAAGCCTGGACCTGGGAGCATCAGGCATTAATTAGGGCGCGATTTGTCACAGGAAACGCGCTGATAGAGCAGGAATTTGATAGAATCCGTAGTTCGGTTCTCAGGCAGCAGAGAGATGTAACCGCGCTGTTGCAGGAAGTAGTCGATATGCGAGAGAAGATGCGTACGCATCTGGCGAGCAGGTCGGCGGATTTTGATATAAAACAGGATGCCGGCGGGCTGGTCGATATAGAGTTTATGACGCAGGCCGGCGTATTGCTGAATGCGCATCAGCATGCAGATTGTATTCGGCACACAGCAACGCTGGAGCTGATCAAGGAGCTGACAAAGGTCGGCTGGTATAGCGAGGAAGAGGCCGAGAGCATAGCCGATGCATACCGCTATTTCCGCAAGCTGAAAAACTGGCAGAACCTGGAATGCGAGGCTGACACGAGTGCGGTGGCGGAGCATCGTGATAATGTGATTAAGGTCTGGCAGCGATTGATGCCTGATTCTGTGGGACAGGTTGTAAAAGATTGAACCACAGAGACACAGAGGACACGGAGTTTATTGATGTATAACACAGAAGAAATCTCTGTGTTTCTGTGGCTAAAAAGTATTTTTGTTTTTTTGTATTTGAGATATAGCAGGAGAAGTTTATGCAAACCATGGCCGATAGAGATGGCGTAATCTGGTTTGACGGTGAGATGGTCGAATGGCGTGATGCCAAGATCCATGTTTTAACGCATACATTACATTACGGTATGGGCGTTTTTGAAGGTCTGCGCGCATACAAAGCTGAAAAGGGTACCGCGATTTTTCGTCTGCAGGCTCACACCGATCGCCTGTTCGAATCAGCAAAGATCATGAATATGGATATACCGTTTGATAAGGACACGCTGAACGCAGCGCAACTTGCCGCGGTACGCGATAATAATCTTGAATCAGCCTACATTCGCCCGATGTGCTTCTATGGTTCGGAAGGCATGGGGCTGCGTGCTGATAATCTCAAAGTACACGTTATGATTGCCGCCTGGGAATGGGGCGCTTACCTCGGCCAGGAAGCGCTGGAAAATGGTATCCGTATCCGCAAGTCTACCTTCGTCAAAAATGATTCACACCCGAGCATGTACCTCGCCAAGGCTAACGGTAACTATATCAACTCCATGCTGGCACTCGATGAGGCACTGTCTAAAGGTTATGATGAAGCCCTGTTGCTGGACAGCAAGGGCAATGTTGCCGAGGGCAGTGGTGAAAACATCTTTATGGTAAAAGACGGTGTGTTGTATACGCCGACGCTGGTGGCGTCGCTGAACGGTATTACCCGAAATACCATCATTACCCTGGCAAAAGAGCAGGGCTACGATGTGGTCGAGACTACCATGAAGATCGAACAGCTGTATGATGCAGATGAGGTGTTCTTTACCGGTTCTGCTGCTGAGGTGACACCCATCCGTGAGATCGATGACAGTATCATCGGAAACGGTTCTCGCGGTCCGATTACTGAAAAGTTGCAAACCATGTATTTTGATTTGGTACATGGCCGTCTGGAAATACATCCAGACTGGTTAAACTACGTATAACTGGAGCTGAGCATGCCTAACCCTAACACTGCTACACAGGAAGATCTGGATACGCCGAACGACACCATGGTGTATGAAGTGTCTCGTGACATATTGCCTATCCACTGCCCGATGCCGGGCAGCAGTCTGTGGAATTCGCATCCGCGTGTATACATCCCGGTTGAAGTCACAGGTTCAGCGAAATGTCCCTATTGTGGTTGTGAATATCATCTCGTCGATTGATCGCTAATTAGAGTAGCTGCTCTTATGACTATGCATATCCCTTCTTTTGAAAACGCCAGAGTACTGGTGGTCGGTGACCTGATGCTGGACCGTTACTGGCATGGCGGCACCTCACGGATATCGCCGGAAGCACCGGTGCCGGTGGTGCATGTCAATCAGAACGAGGAGCGAGCCGGCGGTGCATGTAACGTGGCATTGAATATCTCGACACTGGGTGCGCAATGTACAGTGATGGGCCTGTGCGGTGATGATGAAGCTGCCGATACGCTGGAGAACATGCTGAAAGATATCGGCGTCAATCCGCAGTTCGTACGCATGCCGGAGAATGCCACGGTGACAAAACTGCGGGTGATGAGCCGGCACCAGCAACTGATGCGGCTGGATTTCGAAGATGGTTTTATCGGCCAGGACCTCTCTGGACTCGAGCAGGCTTTTGCAGCGCAGCTGGACGATCACAACATCGTCGTCTGTTCGGACTATGGCAAGGGCAGCCTGCGTCAGGTCAGGCGTCTGATCGAACTATGTAATGAAAAAAATATTCCCGTGCTGGTCGACCCTAAAGGCAGTGATTTCGAAAAGTACTCTGGGGCCAGCCTTATCACCCCCAACCTGTCAGAATTCGAGGCCGTCGTCGGCCCCTGTAAATCGGAAGATGAGCTGGTAGAAAAAGCCAACGCGCTCTCCGAGCAGTTCAATATCGAAGCGCTGCTGGTAACGCGAAGCGAGCACGGCATGAGCCTGATGCAGCAGGATTATGATCCTGTACATCTGCCGACACACGCGCGCGAGGTGTTCGATGTTACCGGTGCGGGCGATACGGTCATCTCTACGTTGGCTGCCGCCTTAGGTGCCGGTGTCACGCTCGAGCGGGCGATGGTGCTGTCCAACCTGGCTGCAGGCGTGGTGGTTGCCAAATCGGGTACTGCCAGTGTCAGCCTGAGCGAGCTTGAGCATGCTATCGAAGAGAGCTCATCTAATACCGAACATGGTATTTTAGAAGAAGCCGAGCTTTACCCGTTGCTGGACCGTTGTCGTGCACGCGGAGAGACCATCGTCATGACCAATGGTTGTTTCGATATCCTGCATGCGGGCCATGTGACCTACCTGGAGCAGGCCAGTGAGCTGGGTGACCGTCTGCTGGTCGCGGTGAATGTCGATGAAACGGTACGCCGCTTAAAAGGCGAAGACCGCCCGGTCAATAAAGTAGAAAACCGTATGCGCATGCTGGCGGCATTGCGCTGTGTCGACTGGGTCGTGGCGTTTGAAGAAGATGAACCGACACGATTGATCTGTGACCTGTCTCCCGATATCCTGGTCAAGGGCGGTGATAATGACCCCGATATAATTCCCGGCGGTGATTGTGTACGCGAGGCCGGTGGCAAGGTGATGGTGCTGACTTATGTCGATGGTATCTCTACTACCAAGATCATCGATTCGATCAAAGATAAAGATTAACCGGCTGAGAAAATAATCATGACAGATACCGGTGCTACTTCTCTCGATGCTGTAAGCGATGCCCCGGTTGACGTTCGCGTTGATGTGATCGTTTTCGGCGGTGGTATCGCAGGATTATGGACGCTGGCTCGTCTGCAGCAGGCCGGTTATAAAGCCGTATTGCTCGAGTCGCAGGCTTTGGGGGCAGGTCAGACGCGTTATGCTCAGGGCATCATCCACGGTGGTACCAAGTACGCTTTAACTGGCAAGCTTACCGCATCTTCAGAATCATTGGCTGACATGCCGTCTCGCTGGCGCGACTGTTACCAGGGTAACGGTGAGCTCGACCTGTCACAGGCAGAACTGCTCTCCGATGCACATTACCTCTGGTCGACGACCAGCCTGACCTCTCGCATATCGGGTTTCTTTGCCAGTAAGGTCATGCGCTCCCGTTCCACCGAACTCGACAGGAAGTCTCTTCCAGCCATTTTTCAGCACAGGGATTTCAAGGGACAGTTCTACCGTCTCGATGAGCCGGTATTCAATACCATGACTGTTATCCGTGCACTGGCAGAGCCACGCAAGCAGTCGATACTGATGATCGACCGTGAGTCACTGACCCATGAGGATGGCAAACTCAAAGTGTCTTCGGCACAGGGTGTCGACTATTGTTTTCACTATAAAAAAGTTATCTTCAATGCCGGCGAAGGTAATGAGGAGCTGGTCGCACGCTTCGATAACAATCAGCCAGAGATGCAACGGCGGCCGCTGAAGATGGTGGTAATGCGCGGTGTGCAGAACGATATGATCTACGCGCATTGCCTGGGTGCTTCGGTAAACCCCAGGATCACCATTACCTCTCACCGGGATGCCCAGGACAATGTCGTCTGGTATATGGGCGGTCAACTGGCAGAGGATGGGGTGAATAAAACAGATGTGGCGCTGGTTAAGGCTGCAAAAAAAGAACTGGGTCAGCTTATTCCCTGGCTCGAACTAAAGGGTGCTGAGTGGGGTGTGCTGGAGATCAATCGCGCCGAGATTAAAAAGCCCGGCACGACAAGACCCGATACGTTTTCCATCGAACAGCATAAAGACGTGATAACAGCGTGGCCTACCAAGCTGGCACTGGCGCCTGTGTTAGCTGATGAGCTTGTTAATATGATCGAAGCAGATAGTGTCGAGAGGAGTACAGATCTGTCTTTACCTGAATGGGCGTCGCCTGAGTATGCTGAGCTGCCGTGGGATGAGGAAGCGTGCTGGATGCCATCATCTGAGATCGATGGCAGATGTTGAAGCGTGCATTAGGTTCAACGGGCATCGATGTCAGTGTGCTGGGTCTGGGAACAGTAAAGATCGGCCGCAACCAGCAGGTCAAATACCCGAGTGGCTTTGAACTACCCGATGACCAGTCAGTGATAGAGCTTTTCGAACTCGCGCGATCTCTGGGTATCAATTTTATCGATACAGCACCGGCCTACGGAAGCAGTGAACAACGCCTGGGTAAATTGCTTCCTGATCGCCATGACTGGGTGATCGTCACCAAGGTTGGTGAGATTTTTGAGGACGGTGAATCTCGTTTTGATTTTTCATATGATTATACCGTTGCCAGTATCGAGCACAGTCTGAAGAAACTTAAACGAGATGTACTCGATGTCGTTCTGGTGCACTCTGATGGCAATGATATGGCTATCATCAATGATGAGCCAGTGTTCGATGCCCTGGAAGCAGTTAAAAATAAAGGCCTGATAAAAGCATACGGCATGTCCAGCAAGACCGTCGAGGGTGGCTGTTGGGTGGTAGAGAACTGTGATGTGGTGATGGCCACTGCAAACCTCGAATATGATGAGGAGCGGCCGGTACTGGAGCTGGCTGAAAAGTTAAACAAAGGTGTGATAATAAAAAAAGGTCTGCAGAGTGGCCATGCCGATAGCGCCTCCGGAGGCACCGGTGTCGAAACTGCGTTCAAGCACATATTAGATCAGCCCGGTGTCAGCAGTATGATCGTCGGCACGATAAATAAACAGCACTTACGGGACAATGTTGCAATCGTTAACGAGTTTGCAAAATGAGTCAGTCCCGAAACAGTGGTAGATAGACATGAGCCAGCAACCTCGCCGTTATCTGATCGTTGGTCCATCATGGATAGGGGATATGGTGATGGCGCAGTCGCTGTTCATCACGCTGAAGAAACTATATCCTGACTGTATGATCGATGTGATCGCACCTCGGTGGTCATTGCCGATACTGAAACGTATGCCGGAAGTCAGTGATGGTATAGCGGTCGACGTAAGCCATGGTGAGTTTTCGTTCTTTAAACGGCGACAACTGGGGTTGGGGTTGAGGCTGAGGAAGTATACGCATGCTATCGTCATCCCTCGTTCCTGGAAATCCGCGCTGATCCCATTCTTCGCCAACATTCCGGTAAGGACCGGATACACCGGTGAGATGCGTTACGGCCTGCTGAATGATCGAAGGCGACTGGATAAACAAGTGCTGGTGCAGACAGTTCAACGTTATGTGGCGCATGCCATGCCGGACGATGTGCAGTCACCACCGGATATACCTTTTCCGAAGCTAAGTATAGATCCTGACGGGCAGGCGAAAATATTAGATGCATTAGACCTGGATCTGGAAAAACCGGTAGTATGTATGATGCCCGGTGCCGAGTACGGCCCCGCAAAGCAATGGCCGATAGGATATTATAAAAAGCTGGCCGAGCTGCTGCTCGAAAGCGGCTGGCAGATCTGGGTGCTCGGTTCTGATAAAGACAAAGCTGCCGGTGATGAGATTGCTGGCGATAACGATGTTCATAACCTGTGTGGCAGAACACAGCTTGTCGATACCGTCGATCTACTCGCCTGTGCGAAGTCAGTAGTCAGCAATGACTCCGGACTGATGCATGTTGCTGCAGCCGTCGGTGTAAATATCAACGTGATATATGGTTCATCGACACCTGAATATACACCGCCATTGACCGCTGACGATAAAAAAAATATTTTTTACCTGGGGCTGGATTGTAGTCCCTGTTTTAAACGGGTCTGCCCGCTTGGCCATACTAATTGTCTATTAGAAATAAGTTATAAAGATGTTTTTGAAAAAATATATAAACACGATTAAAGCAGAGCCATTGACCTTTTTGATGGGTGCCGGCGTGTTGATGCTTGCCGTCATGGGGACGTCTGTCAGGCATGTCTCTAGCACGGTATTCGCCATACTTGTTCTGATGAGCTTCGTTGTGATCAAGGACTGGTTCAAGGTGTTCGCTTCACTTTCGAGGCTGGAAAAACTTTTCCTTGCAGCGTTTTTCCTATACACATTGTCCGGCCTGCTGTCTTTTTATAATGTTGATGATGTCGACAAATATTACAGATTGCTCGAACGCTTTCTCAGGTTCTCACTTGTCGTTCCCGTATACCTGTTAATAATCAGTAACGGCAAGTCGATATTAAACTACCTGTATGCCGGCTCGATAATCTCAGGGCCTTTCCTGGTGGCGATCGCTATAAATCATTATATCGAATACCCCGATGCGCCCGCGCAGGGTTATTATCACCACATCATCTTTGGCCAGCTCGCGATGTTAAACGTCGGTATCATGCTGTCTCTGCTGCTATCCAGGAACATGCAGCGAAAATACCAGCTGTTGATCATCGCGTCTATGCTGTGCGGGATAGTGACAGCCGTGTTGTCCCAGGCCAGAGGGGTGTGGCTTGTTTTTCCTGCCTATATGCTGATAGCAATATATTACATCGTTAAGGACAAACGCTTTAGTGCCAGGACGCTTGTCGGTATTATGGTCTCGATCGTACTTCTAGCGCTGCTTACTCCGATAGGTGAGCTGATCAAAAACAGGACTGATGCGGCGGTAACGGAGATAAGCCGCTTCTATAGTGAAGATCAATACGTGTCTTCCGTAGGCACGCGACTGGCGATGTGGGATATCGCCATTAATGTGTGGCAGGAGAATCCGCTCCTAGGCACGGGCCCGGGAGATTTTGACGACGAGATACAGACGTTGCAGAAACGAGGTGAATACATTGGTATGGATGTCCATAACAGTGTACATAATATCTACATTCAGGCCCTGGTCGGTGCAGGAATACTTGGTCTTGTCGCTATGTTGCTGGCTGTGATAGTGATGCCGATGATAGTATTACTCAACCGTCATATCACCGATAGAGAAGGAAGGCTGGCCGGAATTATAATCA